>NZ_JBIDCW010000025.1:0-90608 GCF_043204795.1 Streptomyces sp. NPDC047706
TACAGTGCGGTCACGAGGGTGTTCAAGTTCGTCGTCACAAACGATCATGAACACCCTCTCTTGGCGCCCGCAGGCATTCGGAAAGACTCGTCTAGGAGGCCGCCGCCAGTGCCGGCTCCGTCGTCGCCCGCGTCGCCCGCGTCGCCGTCTCGTCGTAGCGGTGCAGGAGCAGACGGGCCATCAAGGGGTGTGCGCCCAGCGGGTCCGACGCGATGCCCGGGGCCGCCTCGGCGCACTCCGTCGCGAATCTGCCGGGCGCCGTGAAGTACGAGGCCACGGCGATGTCGTGACGGCCCTCCGCCCTGAGGATGCGGACCGCCTCCGAAACGGTGGGGGACGCGGCCGAGGCGTAGGCCGCCAGGACCGGGACGCCCAGGCGGGCGGAGAGGAGTCCTGCCGTGCGGCCGGTGTCGACCGCCGCGTCCGGGTCGCGGGAGCCGGCCGCGGCGAGGATCACGGCGGACGAGCGGCGTGCGGAGCCGGTCGCGGGGGTGCGCAGGCCCGCCTCGGCCAGGCGGGTGCACAGGGTCTCCACCAGGAGCGGGTGCGGGCCGAGGGGGGCGGCCACGCGGAGGCGGGCGCGGGCGGCGGCGGCCGTCTCGGGGATGTCCCGCTTGACGTGGTGGCCTCGGCTGAGCAGGAGCGGTACGAGGATCGCCTCCTCGTCGCCGAGTGCCGCGAGGGTGGCGGGCAGCAGGGGCTCGTTCAGCTCGATGTGGCCGAGGCGCAGGCGCAGGCCGGGGCGCAGCTCGCGGATCCGGTCGAGGAGGCTGTGCACCGTGGCGAGGGTGCGGGGGTCGCGGCTGCCGTGGGCCACCAGGACCAGTGCCGGGGAGCCGGGGAGGTGGCCGGTCTCGTCGTGAAGTGGAAGCAACGCCGTCATGAACCGATCGTTGCGCGACGAGGTTGCCTGCCCGTTGCGCGCGCGTCACGGGTGTTTTCGTCAGGTTCACCGTGCCGGGTCAGGGGTGTGTGAGGCCGGATGACCAGGGATTTCGGCAGCTGGCGTGAGGACGGTCACGGAACCCTTCGGCCTCGTGGGGCGTCTCTTCGTGTCGAAACCGATGTGTCGCCGACGTGTCGGAGCCGACCGGGAGGGCGTCCCATGAAGATTGGCCGACCGCGTCTGCCGCGCACCCGGACCGGGCAGCGGCGGCTGGTGCAGGCGCTGGTCGCGGGGTGCGTGCTCGCGCTGCTGCCGTCCACGTGGATGCGCCTCGGCACGGACGACCGGCTGCGTACGACCGCCGACGCGCCCCGCACGGGGGTCGCGGTCGTCTTCGGCGCGGGTCTGTGGAACGGCGAGCCGTCGCCGTACCTCGCCCACCGTCTCGACGCGGCGGCCGAGTTGTATCGCGCGGGGCGGGTGAAGGTGGTGCTCGTCACCGGCGACAACAGCCGGGAGGACTACGACGAGCCGGACGCCATGCGCGCCTATCTCACGCGCAACGGCGTGCCGGACGCCCGCATCGTCAGCGACTACGCGGGCTTCGACACCTGGGACTCCTGTGTGCGGGCCCGGAAGATCTTCGGGGTCGAGGAGGCGGTGCTGATCAGCCAGGGTTTCCACATCCGGCGCGCGGTCGCGCTGTGCGAGGCGGCCGGGGTCGTCTCGTACGGCGTCGGAGTGGACGAGCGGCACGACGCGACCTGGTACTACGGCGGCGTCCGCGAGATCCTCGCGGCGGGCAAGGGCGCGCTGGACGTCGTGTTCCGGCCCGATCCGCGGTTCCTCGGGCCGCGGGAACCCGGCGTGCGGCGGGCGCTGGCGGCGGGCGGGGACCTATGACGACGCCTTCTGAATCTTGACCGGAACTGGTCGCTGAGCTGCGGCTTTTGGGACGTTGTGAGTTCGGGCCGGTTCGCCTCGCACAGTGCTGAACCGGCGGTGACGGTGCCGGCCGCCGGTCCGCGTCCCGGCCGGCCACCCGCCGGACGCCTCACGACGGGCCGGGCCGGGCGGGGAGATGAGCGTCGCGCCCGTGTAACAAGGAGCCGTCGCGGCACGTAACACGGCCGACGCACGCTGACGTGCATGGAAACCTCCGCGACGCCCACGCACTGCCCCTACTGCGCCTTGCAGTGCGGCATGAACCTCACGCCCGCCCCGGACGGCACGGTCGAGGTGAGCGAGCGCGCGGACTTCCCGGTGAACCGTGGCGCGCTGTGCGGCAAGGGCCGTACGGCGCCGGCGGTGCTGTCGTCGCGGGTGCGGCTGACCACGCCGCTCGTGCGCGAGGACGGAGCGCTGGTGCCCGCCACCTGGGACGATGCCCTCGGCCGTATAGCAGGCGCGCTGTCCTCGATCCGCTCGGCGCACGGGCCGGACGCGCTGGGCGTGTTCGGCGGGGGCGGCCTGACGAACGAGAAGGCGTACACGCTCGGCAAGTTCGCGCGGATCGTGCTGGGCACCTCCCAGATCGACTACAACGGGCGGTTCTGCATGTCGTCGGCCGCGGCGGCCGGCGTCGCGGCCTTCGGGCTTGACCGGGGGCTGCCCTTCCCGCTGGAGGACATCCCGAGGACAGGGTGCGTGATCCTGGTCGGGTCGAACCTCGCGGAGACCATGCCGCCGGCGCTGCGGTATCTGACCGAGCTCAAGGACAACGGCGGCACGCTGATCGTCGTCGATCCGCGCCGCACCAGGACCGCCGAACAGGCCGATCTGCATCTGGCGCCCCGGCCCGGAACCGATCTCGCGCTCGCCCTGGGGTTGCTGCACCTGGTCGTGGCCGAGGGGCGGACCGACGAGGACTACATCCGGGAGCGGACGACCGGCTGGGAGGACGCGCGGGCCGCGGCGATGGCGCACTGGCCGGAGTACGTGGAGCGGATCACCGGGGTTCCGGTGCCGCAACTGCGGGAAACGGTACGGATGTTCTGCGCGCCTGAGGCCGCGATGGTGCTCACCGCGCGCGGTCCCGAGCAGCAGTCCAAGGGCACGGACACCGTGGGCGCGTGGATCAACCTGTGCCTGGCGACCGGGCGCGCCGGCCGTCCGCTGTCCGGGTACGGCTGTCTCACCGGGCAGGGCAACGGCCAGGGCGGGCGTGAACACGGCCAGAAGGCCGACCAGTTGCCCGGCTACCGCAAGCTGACCGACCCGGCGGCGCGGCGGCATGTGGCCGAGGTGTGGGGCGTCGACCCCGACAGCCTGCCGGGTCCCGGCCGCAGCGCGTACGAGCTGCTGGACGCGCTCGGCGGCGACATCCGGGCGCTGCTGCTCATGGGTTCCAACCCGGTGGTGTCCGCGCCGCGCGCCGCGCATGTGGAGGAGCGCCTCAGGTCCCTCGGCTTCCTCGCCGTCTGCGACGTGGTGCTGTCGGAGACGGCGGCCCTCGCGGACGTCGTGCTGCCGGTGACGCAGTGGGCGGAGGAGAGCGGCACGACGACCAGCCTGGAGGGCCGGGTGCTGCTCCGCCGGCAGGCGATCACCCCGCCGGAGGGCGTCCGCAGCGACCTGGAGGTCCTGCACCAACTCGCGGCCCGCCTCGGTGTGGAGAAGGGCTTTCCCACCGACCCCGAGGAGGTCTTCGAGGAACTCCGGCGCGCGAGCGCGGGCGGCCCGGCCGACTACTCCGGGATCACGTACCGCCGGCTGGCGCGGGAGAACGGGGTGTTCTGGCCGTGCCCGGGACGGGGGGAGGATGCGGAGGTGCTCCCCCGGGCGCACTCCGGCGGCACCGGCGCTCCCGGGGACGGGGGGCCGGTGGGCGGCGGCACCGAGGAGGCCGGGGACGGGGGGCCGGTGGGCGGCGGCACCGAGGAGGCCGGGGACGGGGGGCCGGGCGGCCTTTCGGAGACCGGAGCGAGGGACCAGGACACCACCCGCGGGACCGGGGCCGCCACCCGGGGCGGCATCGGGGAAGCCGGAGCCAGGGATCAACGCGGCGCCGGGGCAACGGGCGGGGCGGGCGGTGGCGCCGCCCGGCAGGCCGGGGCGGCGGACGCCGGCCCGCGGAGGGTGGGCCGTGAGGGCCGTGGCGCGTACCCGAGCGCGGCGCCGGACGTCGCCGTGCGCGGCGACGACGGGCCCGGCGTCCACCCCGGCACCCCACGCCTCTTCCTCGACCGCTTCGCCACGGCGGACGGTCGTGCCCGCTTCGTGCCCGTGTCGCACCGGGGCGTCGCCGAGGAACCCGACGCCGAGTACCCGGTGCTGCTGACCACCGGGCGCGTGGTGGCCCAGTACCAGTCAGGCGCCCAGACCCGTCGCGTGGACGAGCTCAACGCGGCCGCGCCCGGACCCTTCGTGGAACTGCATCCGCGGCTGGCGGCGCGGCTGGGCGTGGCCGAGGGCGGCCCGGTGGCGGTCGTGTCCCGGCGGGGCCGGGCGGTGGCGCCGGCCCGGATCACCTCCTCCATCCGCCCGGACACCGTCTTCATGCCCTTCCACTGGCCGGGCGAGGGCCGCGCCAACACCCTCACCAACCCGGCGCTGGACCCCACCTCACGGATGCCGGAGTTCAAGGCGTGTGCGGTTCGGGTGGAGGCCGTGGAGGCTGTGGAGGCGGCGGGGGGTTTCGCGGGCTGAGCCCGCCGGGTTCACCGCCGCCGCCAGTCCCCGCCCTCGATCAGCTCGCCCCGGGTCCGCAGCCGGGCGGCGACCGCGGGGGCGGCCACGTACACCCAGGCCCGCCGCGTCGTGCCGTCGGTGTCCAGGACCACCTCACGGGCGACGCGTTCGTAGAGGTTGCGGGCGTCTCCGGGGGCGTACTGCTCCAACTGGTCGAGGGCGGCGAGGAGTTCGCCGTAGGCGTCCGGCAGCGGCGTGATCAGTTCGCCGGTCACCACCGACTCGGGTTCCTCCACCGCGTACGGGTAGCCGGGGCCGGCGTACAGCACCGCGCCCGTGAGGCGGGCCGGTTCCTCGGTGTGCGTGCGGCCGCGCAGGAACGTGGCGTGGTGGGGCTCACCCGGGCGGAGGGTGCCGTAGACGAAGAACGGGAGGGTCACAGAAACGATTCTCACCCCTCACACACCCACACCGGACGCCTATGGACATGACAAGTCATGATCGCGTAAACCTCGGTGAACATCCGCGCCGCCCCCCACTGCGGCGCCTTCCCGAGGAGACCGATGAGTCGAATACGGCACGCGCGAGGTTCCCGACTCGCCGTCACCGCCGCCACCGCAGCCCTGCTGGCCGCCGCCCTCTCCCCCACCACCGCGGGCGCGGCCGACCGGCCCACCCGGGCCCAGGCGGTCCGGTACGCGGCCGTGGCACTCGCGCGGCAGGCCGGCCCCCTGGGCCTCACCGCCGTCCAGCAGACACAGGTCCGGGACGTCATCGTCGACCGGGACGGCACCCAGCACGTCCGCTACGACCGCACCTACCGCCGACTCCCCGTCCTCGGCGGCGACTTCGTCGTCCACCTGACGCCGGACGGCACCTACCGCGGGGCGAGCCGGGCCACCCGCGGCACCCTCTCCCTGCCGTCCGTCACGCCCCTGATCTCCGCGCCGAAGGCCGCCGGCCGCGCCGCCGACTCGCTGCGCGCCACGCGCCTCGGCGAGACGCTGAAGCGGCTGACGGCCAAGCCGGAACTGGTCGTGGACGCCCTGCACGGCACGCCGAAGCTGGCCTGGCGGACCGATGCGGCGGCCCTGGACGCGCGGGGCAACCCGGTCGCCCGCACGGTGCTGACCGACGCCCGCAGCGGCGCGCAGATCGACGCCTGGGACACGCTGGAGTCGGCCTCGGGGGACGGGCGTTCGCTGTACGGCGGGACGGTGCCGCTGGAGACGACGGCCACCGGATCGTCGTACCAGCTCAGCGACCCGACGCGCGGCGGCACCTACACCGGTGACGCCGCGAACCGGTCCGACCTGTGTTTCCTCGGCACCATCTGCGTGGTGCGCGCGCCCTCGACCGTCTTCACGGACGCCGACAACCACTGGGGCGACGGCACGACGGCGGACCGGGCGTCGGTGGCCGTGGACGCCCAGTACGGGACCGACACCACCTGGGACTACTTCCACGACGTCCACGGGCGCAACGGCATCGCGGGCGACGGGAAGGGCTCGTACAACCGCGTCCACTACGGCACCCGGTACAACAACGCCTTCTGGGACGACACCTGCTTCTGCATGACCTACGGAGACGGGGACGGCACGAACATGGGGCCGCTGGTGTCCCTGGACATCACCGGCCACGAGATGGCCCACGGCGTGACCTCCAAGACGGCCGCGCTGACGTACTCGGGCGAGTCCGGCGGACTGAACGAGGCCACCTCCGACATCTTCGGCACGCTGGTGGAGTTCCACGCGGGCAACCCGTCCGACGAGGGCGACTGGCTGATCGGCGAGAAGGTGGTGCGCGAGGGCTTCGGGCGCGAGGCGCTGCGCCACATGGACCGTCCGTCGCGCGACGGGCTCTCGGCCGACTGCTGGACCGCCACCGCCGGCAGCCTGGACGTCCACCACTCCTCCGGCATCGGCAACCACTTCGCGTACCTGCTGGCGGAGGGCAGCGGCACGAAGACCCTCGGCGGCGTGGCCCACACCTCCAGCACCTGCGACGGCTCGACGGTGCGGGGCATCGGCCGGGCCAGGCTGGGCGCGATCTGGTACCGGGCGCTGACGGTGTACATGACCTCGTCGACGGACTACGCGGGGGCGCGCGCGGCGACCCTGAACGCGGCGCGGGACCTGTACGGGGCGGGGAGCGCGGAGTACGCGGCCGTGGGGGCGGCCTGGAGTGCGGTGAACGTGGGCTGAGCGGCCCTGCGCCGGTTCCGGCCGGCCGTCCTCGGGGCTCCGGGTCCGCGACTCGTCCCGGGGACGGCCGGCCTCGCCGCTTGTCCGCCGTCCGTGCCGGCGGTGCCGTTCGACGTCGCCCCGTTCGCCGTCGCCCCGTCCGCCGTACCGGCGACGACGGCGCTCTTCGTGGCACAGGTGCCGGTCACCGGACTCGCGGCCGGCACCTGGACCGCCGCGCTCCGGCAGCGGCACCGGCCGGCGCCGCTGCCCGGCCCGCCCGGGGACCCACCACCGGCGCAGCGGCGGCGGCACGGTCTGCCCTGGCCGCGAAGCCGGCGCCCGGTCCCCGGAGCGGTGCGGAGGGCGGTGTCGCCCGGGTGGTCGGGAGGACGAGCCCGCCACGGGGGACGCACCGCGTACGAAAGACACCCCCGCGAGGCTCGGTCACCCGTTCACACCTCCACCTCGCGCCCTTCGGATTCCTTTGCCCGCGGCGCTCACCGAACGGCCGTGACCTGCTGAAACACCGCCGGGTGCATGAGCTTGGAGCGGCCCCGGGCACCCGCTCACCGTGAATCTGACGGACCCTCAGAGAGCGGGCCGCTCGTCATGCCCTTTACCTCGGAAGTGCAGGGGTGCGACCGACGGCGGCACATGGGGGTGCCGCGGGCCGTGGCCCGCCGGAGAGCTCGTGAGGAGCAGCGATGCGACGCACCGCCCGTCTGCTGATCGGTACGGCACTCGTCGCCGCGACCACGGGGTCGCTCGCCGCGCCCGTGTACGGCGCGGCGAGCGGGCGCCTCGAGGTGTTCCCGTCCACCGTGGTGCCCGGCGGCGACGTGACCGTGAACACCGCCGCCTGCGGCAAGGACGGTACGGCGGACGGCGACGCCAGCGCGGTGGGGGCCGGGCGCTTCACGCTGGCGCCCAGCACGCACGAGGGCGACGCGATCGGGCAGTTCCGGGTGCCGCCGAGCGCGCAGCCGGGGACGTACGAGATCGTCGCGAAGTGCCCCGCCGGCGGCCCGGAGGTCCGCGGCGACCTGGTGGTCGTCCTGGAGTCGGCGCGGGGCTACGTGCACCCCAGAGGGATTGTGAAGACGGGGGTCGGAGGCGCTCTGGGCTCCGACCCCGTGAAGACCGCGGCCGGCGTGGCGGCTCTCGCCGTCGCCGGCGCGGGCGGTACCTGGCTCCTGCATCGCCGGGCGAGAGGCGACGGGATCTGACGGACACCCTCCGCTGTCCGTCCGCCGGTACCGCAAGTCCCCGCCCCCTCCGGGTCCGACGCCCCTCGCGGCCCGGAGGGGGAACGGGTGGAACAGTCGAGCTGGGAGGCCGACATGGGCAGGTACGGCAACACCGGCGACGCCGCGATAGCCGGCGTCACCGTCTTCGCCCTGTGCGCCGGCGCGTGGCTGCTGACCGACGGCCGGGACGCGCCCGCCCCGCCGCAGCCGTCGGCCGCCGAGGCGCGGGTCGGCCCGGCCACACGGCTGTCCGCGGCGCCGGGGCTGCCGCCGTCCCCGCCGGACCGTATCCGCATCCCCGAGATCCGGGTGAACGCGCCCCTGATGGGCCTCGGCCTGACCCGCGCCGGCAGCCTCGACGTACCGCCCGCCGCGCACAAGAACCTCGCCGGCTGGTACGAGGCCGGCACCACACCGGGAGAGACCGGCACCGCCATCGTCGCCGGGCACGTCGACAACTCCGAGGGCCCGGCCGTCTTCTTCCGCCTCGGCGCCCTGAAGCGCGGCAGCACCATCGAGGTGGACCGCCGGGACGGCAGCGTGGCGCGTTTCCAGGTGGACGCGATCGAGGTGTACGACGCCAAGGACTTCCCCGACGAGAAGGTCTACGGCGCCGCGTCCCGTCCCGAGCTGCGGGTGATCACCTGCGGCGGCGGCTACTCGCGCAGCACCGGCTACCAGGGCAACGTCGTCGTCTTCGCGCATCTCACGGGCAGCGCGTGACTCCGGCCCGGGACCCTGCGCACGCTGCCGAAGGCGACCTGGGAGAAGCGCCGTACCGCGGCGGACCCTGCTGCGCACCGCCGAGGAGCAGGGCGTCAGCACGGAGCTGCTCACGCCGTTCATGGACCTGATGGAGCGCCGCCTGGCCGCCGGGCACGGCGACGAGGACACGACGGGGGTCGTCGAGCTGCTCGCGGCCGGACACACCGGCTAGGCGATCCACTGTTCGTACGCCAGGTTCGCCACCAGCGCGAAGACCACGGTCAGCAGCACGACGCGGACGAAGCCGCTGCCCTTCTTCAGCGCGGTGCGGGCGCCCAGGGTGCCGCCCGCGAGGTTGAACACGGCCATCAGCGCGGCCGGCTGCCACAGCACGGTGCCCTGCCAGGCGAAGGTGACGAGGGCGCCGGCGTTGGTGCAGCAGTTGACGATCTTGGCGGTGGCGGAGGCGGTGACCAGGTCGAGGTGGAGTACGGCGGTCAGGGCGAGGACCAGGAAGGTGCCGGTGCCGGGGCCGATCAGGCCGTCGTAGAAGCCGATGCCCAGGCCCGCGAGGCCGATCGCGGCGAGGACCCGGCGCCGGGTGACCGGGCCCGGCGCCGGGGCCGTGCCGAAGGCGGGCTTGAGGATTACGAAGGCCGCCACGGCGAGCAGCACCACCATGATCAGCGGCTTCAGGACCTCCGTGCTCATGCCGGCCGCGAAGAAGGCTCCGCCGCAGGAGCCCGCCAGCGCGGCGAGGCCGATGCGGATCGCCATGCGCACGTCCACGGGGGCCTTGCGGGCGTACGTCACGGCGGCGCCGGTCGTGCCGACGATGGCGACGGCCTTGTTGGTGCCGAGCGCGTACGCGGCCGGGGTGCCGGCGGGCAGCCCCAGCAGCAGGGCGGGCAGGAGCAGCAGGCCACCCCCGCCGACCACGGCGTCGATCCAGCCGGCCGCGAGGGCGGCGAGGCACAGGGCGGCGACCATGGTGAGGGGTATGTCGGGCATGACCGGGACCCTATCCCGCGCCCACCCGCCCCTTCGGCTGCCCTCACCTCACACCCGACCCCTCGCACCCGCCCCCTCACACCCGCCCCCCGCCCGTGCTGAGGGCAGCGTTCCCCGGGGGAAACAGGGGTGATGCGGCCGGGTAACACCCGCCGCGCACGCTGCGGTGCATGACCTCGACTACGCGTGTGGTGGTGATCGGCTCCGGCCTCGCGGGCGTACGGCTCGCCCGGCGGCTCGGGGAGCTCGGCACGCCCGCGCTGCTCGTCGGCGAGGAGGAGCACCGCCCGTACAACCGCGTCCTGCTCGCCGAGGTGCTGGCCGGCCGGTACGAGCCGGACGTCATCTCCCTGCCCGCCCTCACCGCCCCCGCGGAGCTGGTCCGCGCCCGGGTGACCGGGATCGACCGCGCCGCGCGGACCGTGAGCTGCGCGGACGGATCGGTGATCGGCTACGGCACGCTGGTCCTGGCCACCGGTTCCAACCCCGTGCTGCCGCCCCTGCGCGGACTGTTCACCCCGGGCGACGCGCTGCCCGAGGGCGTCCACGCCTTCCGCACCATGGACGACTGCCTGGACCTGTCCAAGGCGGTCCGGCCCTCCGCGCGCGCCGTCGTCATCGGCGGCGGCCTCCTCGGTGTCTCCGCCGCCCGCGCGCTCGCCGTGCGCGGCGCGCAGGTGGTGCTCGCCCAGCAGTCCGAGCGGCTCATGGAGCGGCAGCTCGACCCGGCCGCGTCCCAGCTGGTCGGGCGCCATCTGGCGGACCTCGGCGTCGAGGTGCACACCCGGTGCCGGGTGCGGGACGTACGGGTCGTCGCCGGCGCGGTCCGCTCGGTCGAGCTGGCCGACGGCTACGCCCTCGACGCCGACCTCGTGGTCCTCGCCTGCGGCGTCCGCCCGCGCGCGGGTCTCGCCCGGGCGGCAGGGCTCGCGGTCGGCGAGGGCGTCCTCGTCGACGGTGAGCTGCGCACCTCCGACCCGCACATCCACGCGATCGGCGACTGCGCCCAGCACGACGGCACCGTGTACGGCCTCGCGGCCCCCGCGCTCGACCAGGCCGACATCCTCGCCGGGCTGCTGACCGGCAGCGCGACCACGCGCTACACCGGCACCCGCGCCCTCACCCGCCTCACCCTCGCCGGCCTGACCCCCTTCGACCTCGCCGCGTTCGGGGAGACGGATCCCCGCCCCGGGGACGACGTCGTGCAGCTCGCCGACGCCACCCGGGGCACCTACCGCAAGGTCGTCGTCCGCGACGACCGGCTGGTCGGCGGGGTCCTCGTCGGCGAACTCGGCGCCGTCGGCGCGCTCGCCCGCGCCTGGGAGGGAGCCGAACCCCTTCCCGGCGAGGGCCCCCTGCTTCACCTGCTCACCCACGATGGAGGCTCCTGAATGTCCGCCACCCCGGGGGCCACCCCCACGATCGTGCTCGTCGGCCACGGCATGGTCGGCCAGCGCTTCCTCGAGGCGCTCGCCGAGCGCGGCCTGACCGCCACGCACCGCGTGGTCGTGCTCTGCGAGGAGCCGCGTCCCGCCTACGACCGCGTCCAGCTGACCTCGTACTTCTCGGGCAGGACGCCCGAGGACCTCTCCCTGACCGACAGCGGCTTCATCGACGGGCACGGCATCGACCTGCGCGTCGGCGACCCGGCGGAGACGATCGACCGCGAGGCGCGCAAGGTCACCGCCCGTTCCGGGCAGGTCTTCGACTACGACGTCCTGGTCCTCGCCACCGGCTCCTACCCCTTCGTCCCGCCGGTCCCCGGCAAGGACGCGGCCGGGTGTTTCGTGTACCGCACGATCGAGGACCTGCTCGCCATCGAGGAGTACGCGAGGGGCGGGGCCCGGACCGGCGCGGTGGTCGGCGGCGGGCTGCTCGGCCTGGAGGCCGCGGGTGCGCTCAAGGGACTCGGGCTCGCCACGCACATCGTGGAGTTCGCGCCGCGCCTGATGCCGGTGCAGGTCGACGACGGCGGCGGCGCGGCGCTGCTGCGCACCGTCGAGGGCATGGGCCTGACCGTCCACACCGGCACGGGCACGCAGGAGATCGTCACCGACGCCGCGGGCGCCGTGACCGGCATGAAGCTGTCCGACGGCGGCGAACTCGCCGTCGACATGGTGGTGTTCAGCGCCGGCGTCCGCCCCCGCGACCAGCTGGCCCGCGACTGCGGCCTGGCGGTCGGCGAGCGCGGCGGCATCCGCGTCGACGAGCGGTGCCGCACGGTCGACGACCCGCACGTGTACGCGATCGGCGAGTGCGCGCAGGCGGTGGACGGCCGGGTGTACGGCCTGGTCGCGCCGGGCTACGAGCAGGCCGAGACGGCGGCGGCGACGATCGCGGCCGACGAGGCCTCCTTCACCGGCGCCGACCTGTCCACCAAACTCAAACTGCTCGGCGTGGACGTGGCGTCCTTCGGCGACGCGCACGGCACCGGCGGCGACTGCCTCGACGTCGTCTACTCCGACTCCCGCAGCGGCCTGTACAAGAAGCTGGTCGTCGGCCGCGACGGCACACTGCGCGGCGGCATCCTGGTGGGTGACGCGGAGGCGTACGGCACCCTGCGCGCCCTGACCGGCTCGGTCCCGCCCGTCACCCCCGAGTCCCTGGTGCTGCCGGCTGGTTCCGGCGGCGGCGCCCAGCTCGGCCCGTCCGCGCTCCCCGACGACGCGGTGATCTGCTCCTGCCACAACGTCACCAAGGGCACGGTCCGGGCAGCGGTGACGGACCACCGGTGCGTGACCGTCCCCGAGGTGAAGAAGTGCACCAAGGCCGGCACGGGCTGCGGCAGTTGCGTCAAGGTGCTCGGTCAGCTGGTCACCGCCGAACTGGAGGCGAGCGGCGTCGAGGTCGACAAGGGCCTGTGCGGCTGCTTCGGGCAGACCCGCGAGGAGCTGTACGAGATCGTCCTCGCGCTGCGCATCACGTCGTACCAGGACCTGCTGGACCGCTACGGCCGGGACGGCGCCCGGGGCGGCGACGGCTGCGAGGTCTGCAAGCCGGCGGTCGCCTCGATCATCGCCTCCCTCGCCCCGGCGATCGGCGCGGACGGCTACGTCCTGGAGGGCGAGCAGGCGGCCCTGCAGGACACCAACGACCACTTCCTCGCCAACCTCCAGAAGAACGGCTCGTACTCCGTCGTCCCCCGGATCCCCGGCGGTGAGGTCGCCCCGGAGAAGCTGATCGTGATCGGCGAGATCGCCCGCGACTTCGGCCTCTACACGAAGATCACCGGTGGGCAGCGCATCGACATGTTCGGGGCACGCGTCGAGCAACTGCCGCTGATCTGGGCCCGCCTGGTGGACGCGGGCTTCGAGTCGGGCCACGCGTACGGCAAGTCGCTGCGCACCGTGAAGTCCTGTGTGGGGCAGACCTGGTGCCGCTACGGCGTCCAGGACTCCGTCCGGATGGCGATCGACCTGGAGCTGCGCTACCGGGGCCTGCGCTCCCCGCACAAGCTCAAGTCGGCGGTCTCCGGCTGCGCCCGGGAGTGCGCGGAGGCCCAGTCGAAGGACTTCGGGGTGATCGCCACGTCGAACGGCTGGAACCTCTACGTCGGCGGCAACGGCGGGGCGACTCCCCGCCACGCGGACCTGCTGGCGCAGGACCTCACGGACGCCGAGCTGATCCGCCTGATCGACCGCTTCCTGATGTTCTACATCCGCACGGCGGACCGTCTGGAGCGCACGTCGACGTGGCTGGAGCGCGTCCCCGGCGGCCTGGACCACGTACGGGAGGTGGTGGTGGAGGACTCCCTCGGCATCTGCGAGGAGCTGGAGCGGCTGATGGCGTCCCACGTCGCGCACTACCGCGACGAGTGGGCGGAGACCATCGGCGACCCCGAGAAGCTCGCCCGCTTCGTCTCCTTCGTGAACGCGCCCGACACCCCCGACCCGGTCGTCGCCTTCGTCCCCGAACGCGACCAGATCAAGCCCGACCTGCCGCTGCTGTCGATCGGCATGCACCGTGCGGCAGACGTCCTGGAAGGAACCGCGCAGCGATGACCCTGGCACCCGAGACCACTGACCTCAAGGTCCAGCTCCAGCTGGCCGGCGGCTGGTTCACGGTCTGCGACCTGCATCTGCTGGTACCCGGCCGTGGAGTGGCGGCCCTGCTGCCGGACGGCGAACAGGTCGCCGTCTTCCGCGACCGGGGCGGCAGCCTGTACGCGATCGGCAACCGCGACCCGTTCACCGGCGCGGCGGTCCTCTCCCGGGGCCTCACCGGCACCCACCTGGGCCGCCCGTTCGTCGCCTCCCCCCTGCTCAAACAGCGTTTCGACCTGCTCTCCGGCCAGTGCCTGGACGACGAGACGGTGCGGGTGAAGGCGTACGAGGTACGGGCGGCCTGAGCGGTGCGGCGGCTGCCCGGCCGGCCGCCGCGTCACCGCTCCAGGAAGGCGTCGGTGACCGCCAGCGCCGCGGCCATGATGCTCAGCTGCGGGTTCACCTCGGGACAGCCGGGCAGCACGGAGGCATCGGCGATCAGGACGCCCCGTACGCCGCGCAGCCGCCCCTGCGGGTCGGCCGGGGCGCGTGCGGCGTCGGAGCCCGCGGCGACCGTGCCGGTGGGGTGGTAGGCGGACAGGTGGAGCCGGCGCGCACCCGCCCCGGCGAGGACGGCGTCCAGATGGGCGGGTGTGCGGGCGCGGGGAGCGGAGGGGATGCCGGTGAGGACCTCCTGCGCGCCCGCGGCGAACAGCAGCTCGCCCATGGCGCGCACGGCCCGCATGAGCCGGCCCGCGTCCCGCCGGTGCAGGTCGTAGCGCAGCAGCGTGCGCTCGCGGCCCAGGACCCGGCCGGAGGGGCGGTCGGCGATCATCGCGCCGAGCGTGGCGAGGTGCCCGGCGCCCGCCAGCTCGCGCCGCAACTGCCTGCCCAGCCCCGGCAGGACGAACGACCCCATGCCCGGCGGGGTGGCCGTGGCCTCGATCAGGACGCCCTCGTCGTGGTGTTCCTCGACGCCGACGCTCTGCAGTACGCCCTCCCAGGCGGTGACCGGTTCGGAGAACCGCCCGGCGACACTCGTGGCCGGATGGACGCTGAGGTTGCGGCCCAGCCGCGGATGGCCGCCCAGGCCGGAGCGGCGCAGCAGCGGCGGTGACTCCAGGGCGCCCGCGGCGACGACCACGAGCGGCGCCAGGATCTCGAACTCCCCGCCTCCCTCCCGCCGCACCCGCACGCCCGCGGCACGCGGCAGGCCGGGCCGGTCGCCGTCCACCAGGATCCGGCGTACGCGTGCGCCGGTCACGATGCGCGCGCCGGCGGCACAGGCGCCGGGCAGCACGGAGAGCTGGACGCTCTGCTTGGCGCCGGCCGGGCAGCCGACCACGCACTGGCAGGAACCCTTGCAGCCCGGCGCGTTGCGGCGCAGCGGTGCGGCCCGCCAGCCGAGCCGCGCCGCGCCGGCCAGCGCGAGGCGGCCGTTGGTGCCGAGGACGTCGAGGGGCTGGCGGCCGACGCGCAGGGTGCGTTCGGCCTCGTCGAGGCAGGGACCGAGGCGTTCGGCGAGCACGAACCCGAAGTGGCGGGTCCAGCGGTCCAGGACGTGGCCGGGGGTGCGGTAGCAGGTGCCGGAGTTGACGACGGTGGTGCCGCCGACCGCCCGGCCGACGGGCAGCAGCAGGGGCGGGCTGCCCAGGGCGACGGTGGCGCCGCCGTCGCGGTACAGCTCGGCGAACCGGTCCAGCGGGGCACGCCTGCCGAAGGAGTCGGTGCGGTGGTGGTGCCCCTCCTCCAGGACGACGACGTCGAGCCCGGCGCGGGCCAGGGTGCGGGCCGCCATGGCGCCGCCCGCGCCGGAGCCGACGACCACGGCGTCGGCGGTGGAGCGCGCGGGCCAGGCGTGGGCGGGCGTGCAGTCGAGCGGGGGATCTGCGGGCGCCGCGGCGGTGGCCGGCCCCCCGTCCTGGAGCATCCGCTCGGTACCGGCGGCGAGCAGGACGGGCACCTTGAGCACGTCGAGGAGCGGGACCAGCGCACGGCGGGCGCCGAGGCCGGCGAGCACCGACTCCCGCTCGGCGGCGGTGAGGGCGGCGAGCGGGCGGCCCGCGCGGGCCAGGGCGTAGGCGTCGACGGCGAGCGCGGCCGCCC
Organism: Streptomyces sp. NPDC047706; assembly: GCF_043204795.1. NCBI lineage: Bacteria > Bacillati > Actinomycetota > Actinomycetes > Kitasatosporales > Streptomycetaceae > Streptomyces > Streptomyces sp. NPDC047706. The sequence continues at coordinate 15,755 of NZ_JBIDCW010000025.1, forward strand.
GTACGCCGCAGCGGGCGGGAAACGGCATCGAGTCGAGCACTCGGTCGAGACGGGCGGGCACGCGGGCGGCCCAGGGCTCGGTGCCGTCGTCGGCGAGCAGCGCGGCCACGAATCCGGCCGCGCTCACCGGGTGCCCACTTCGGCGTGGGCGGTGCCGTCGAGATGCCACTCGGCCTCGGTGCGCCAGCCGCCCGGCCACCACCGGCGCTCCAGCAGCACATGGGCGTCGGCGCGTTCGGAGTTGCGGCAGAGCGCGCGGGCGCCGTCGGGGTCGGTGTAGTCGAGCGCGAGGGTGCGGTCCGCGGGCTGGGTGACCTCGACCCGGATCCGGCGCCGCCCGGCGCGGCCGCTCACGGTCCAGGTCGGCAGGGCGACGTCGGCGCGGAACCGGCCGAGCCCGGCCCAGCCCACGGCGCTGCGCTCCGCGCGGCGCGGCCAGGTGGCGCCGCTTCGCCGCAGCCGCAGGAACACCAGTGGGGGCAGCCGGCGCAGCACCGGCCGCATGGACACCGCGGCGACGATCTCCAGGACGTCGCCACCGCCCAGGTCGGCGTGCAGCCAGGCCCAGCGGCGGGCGTTGCCGTGGCCGTAGATGCGGGCCGAGCCGCCGGGGGCGCCGTCGAGGGTGAGGGTGGTGCCCTCGAAGGTGAAGGTCCCGTCGTAGGCGGCACGTGCGGCGGGCAGGATCTGGGCGGCGGGCAGCAGGGGCCGGCGCCAGGACCAGCGCGGGAAGGTGAACAGGGGTGCGCCGGCCCGTCGTTCGGCGAGGTCCCAGCGGAAGGTGCCCGCGGATCCGGTCAGCCGCCCGGGAGTGGCCGACACCCCCGCCGCCGTGAATCCCTCGCCCGGCCGCTCCCACGGATGCGGGCCGAAGCGGGCGTGCCGCACCGGTCCGTGCGCGGGAAAGGCCGCCGCCCAGCCGTGCGCGTACGGCGGGGAACCGTCGGCGGGCGCGGTGAGTTCGTGGTGCAGCCAGAGCCCGGTGCCGGTGGCCGGGTCGGTGAGCGTGGTGTACCAGACCTCGGTGCGACCCGGCTCGCCGTTCCAGCGGGGCGCGGTGAGCGCGTCCGCGGCCTCGCGGCGGGGGAGGCGGAAGCTCGCCAGGAACGGTACGAGGCCGGTCGTGAGGGGGAAGCGCAGCGTGCCGGTGCCGACGCGCGCCCCGTTCTCGTACAGGGTGAACGGCAGCACGGTCATGGACGTGAGGGGCCGGCGCGGGGTCACCGACTTCCAGCCGTCCAGGGTGAGGCGGCGGCCGTCGGCGGTGAATCCGATGCGGTAGCGGATGCGGCGCCGGGCGAGCGGGGAGATCTCCAGCTCGCCCTCGGCGCCGGGATCGTCGGCCAGACCGGTGATGCGCAGGCGTCCGCCTGCCCGCGCCTCGGTCGTGGCGTGCGGGCGCAGCACCCGGTCGGCCGCGACGCGCAGGTCGAGGCGGATCCGGCGGGTGCGGTCCTCGCCGTCGAGCCGGACCGTGCCGAGCATCGTCTCGCGGAACGCCGTGCCGCGCCTTGTGCGCGTCCGGGCGCCGGGCTCGAAGCGGGCGCCGGTGCCGGCCGTCATGCGAGTCCCTCCCGCATGATGCGTTCGGTCGCGGTCAGATACGCCTCGGCCGCCCGCCGTGCGCGGCTCTCGTCGCCGGCCACCACGGCGTCCACCACCGGGGCGAGCCGCGCGTGGGCGGTCCCGGCGTCGGTGAAGGGCGCCACGAGGGCGGCCCGCACGGGCAGGTAGGCGTTGAAGAGCGTGTTGGTCAGCAGGACGTAGACCCGGTTGCCGGTGGCGCGGGCCAGGGCCCGGTGCACCTCGATGTCCGCGAGCTGGACGGCCGCGCCGCCCTCGGCGACGCGCACGCCGGCGAGCAGGGCGCGCAGGTCGGCGCGTTGGTCCGCGGTGGCCCTGGCGGCGGCCTGCCCGGCGATCACCTGACCTATGGCGCGCCGCACTTCGAAGATCTCACCGATCCAGTCCGGGCTGTGCCGCACCAGCATGGGTAGCAGATCGGCGCCGCCGAGGCGGGTGAAGTCCCGCACCCGGGTGCCCACTCCGTGCCTCGTCTCCAGAAGGCCCGCCTGGACGAGGCGTCCGAAGGCGTGCTTGAGGGTGGTGCGGTTGACGCCGTAGCCGTCGGCGAGCCGGCGCTCGGGCGGCAGATAGCTGCCGACGGGGTGCCGCCCGGCGAAAATGTCCTCGCGCAGCCGCTCCTCCAGGACGTCGACGACGGTGTCGCGGGGCAGTGCCTCCATGAGGTTTCCTCCGTGGTGCGCTCCGGCCACCGGGTGACCCGGTGACCCAGTGGATGAGCCACCCAACCAACATGTCCATGTGAAGTCAATGGGTCGCGCGCACAGGGCACTTGACGACCGGGCAGGTCGGGGCCGGACCGGCGAGGCCCGCCCGGCCGGCACGGCACCCCATCTCCGTAGCCGCCGCCGACGCGTCACGGCCCGTCCACGACGCGTCCACCCCGCTCCCCTAGGGTCCCTGACCGCACGACCCCGCCGCCGACCGGCGGCGGGGCGGTCACGGCACCTCCTGGAGTGAGAGTGGAACGTCGCAACCTCCTGCGTGCGGCCGTCCTCGGCGGCTCAGCGGCAGCCCTCGGCGGAAGCCTGTGGCGCGGCGCCGCGTACGCGGCCCCCGCCCAGCCGGGCACCGGCCCCTACGGGGCGCTCGGTTCCGCCGACGCCAACGGCATCAGGCTCCCCAGCGGCTTCTCCAGCCGGGTGATAGCCCGTTCCGGACAGCGGGTCACCGGCACGTCGTACACCTGGCACAACGCCCCCGACGGCGGCGCCTGTTACGCCGACGGCAGCGGCTGGATCTACGTCTCCAACTCGGAGATCAACCCGTCCGGCGGCGCGAGCGCGGTGAAGTTCTCCTCGACGGGCACCGTCACGTCGGCGTACCGCATCCTCTCCGGCACCCGCACCAACTGCGCGGGCGGCACGACCCCGTGGAACACCTGGCTGTCCTGCGAGGAGGTGTCCCGCGGCTACGTCTTCGAGACGGACCCGTGGGGTGTGAAAGCGGCGGTGCGGCGGGACGCCATGGGCCGCTTCAAGCACGAGGCCGCGGCGGCCGACCCCGTCCGCAAGGTCGTCTACCTGACCGAGGACGAGACGAACGGCCGCTTCTACCGCTTCGTGCCCACCACATGGGGCGACCTGTCCGCCGGCACCCTGCAGGTGATGGTCGCGGGTTCCGCCACCTCGGGCTCCTTCACCTGGGCGAACGTGCCCGACCCGGACGGCTCCCCGACGGCCACCCGCTCCCAGGTCTCCGGCTCGAAGTCCTTCAACGGCGGCGAGGGCTGCTACTACGCCGACGACACGGTCTGGTTCACCACCAAGGGCGACAACCGGGTCTGGCAGGTCAACCTCACGAACAACACCTACGAGCTGGCCTACGACGACTCCCTCGTCAGCTCCGGCACGGCCCCGCTGACCGGCGTCGACAACATCACCGGCTCCTCCTCCGGCGACCTGTTCGTCGCGGAGGACGGCGGCAACATGGAGATCTGCGTGATCACGCCGAACGACGTGATCGCCCCCTTCCTCCGGATCGACGGCCAGTCCGGCTCCGAGATCACGGGACCGGCGTTCTCCCCCGACGGCCGGCGGCTGTACTTCTCCAGCCAGCGCGGCACGAGCGGCACCTCGTCCGGCGGCATCACGTACGAGGTGACGGGGCCCTTCCGGTCGTAGCGTCGTGCCGGGCCGGTGGGGCGGTCGACGCGGCGGGCCTGTCGGGCCCCTGTCGCCGCCGCCGAGCGGGCCATGCCCGCCGGGAACGTGGAGTTCCCGCCGCCCCACCGGCCCTTCACGCCCCGCCCCACGCGGCGGCACGACCACGGCCGTCGGCACCGGCACGGCCGAGGCCGGTACGAGGCCCGCCCGACCGACGCGGCCCCCGCTCCCGCCCGGACGCGGAGCATGCCGGATCCGCGGCCTGGCTACGGTGGGCGTATGAGGCTCGCGCCCGCCGACGCCAGGCGGCGTCTGGTCGCCGCGCCCGTCGCACGGCTGGCGACGGCCGGCGCCGACGGCGCCCCGCACGTCGTACCCGTGACGTTCGTCGTGCTCGGCGAGGTCCTCTACTTCGCCGTGGACCACAAGCCCAAGAGCACCTGGGACCTGCGGCGGTTGCGCGACATCCGGGAGAATCCCGCGGTGGCGGTGCTGGCCGACCACTACGACGAGGACTGGACGGCACTGTGGTGGGCCCGTGCCGACGGCCGGGGGGAGATCCTCCAGGACGGGGAGGAGCGCCGTCGCGCCGTCGAGTCGCTGTGCGGCAAGTACGGCCAGTACCGGACCTCCCCTCCCCAGGGCCCCGCGGTGGCCGTCCGGGTCGGCCGCTGGAGCGGCTGGGCCTTCGGCTAGCTCACCGCACCGCCGGCTCCACCAGAGCGCCGAGCCCGCCGTCGGTGCCCGGTCCGAGCGTCGTCAGGACGTGCCGGCCGGCCGCCAGATCGCCGCCGGGCCAGGCAAGGTCACGTCCCGGCTCGCGCCGGGGACCCGCGGTGTGCAGCCCGGTGGCGCACCGCCGATACGCAGCAGCGCGGGGGCGACGTCGTCGGCTGTGATCCACTCGTCGCGGCCGGGAGGCCGGGCGGCCCGGGGGGCGACGTACGCCCCCATCCGCCGTTCGCCCCGCTCCCCGATGGGCGCGCAAACGGTACCTGCTCCCGCGCTCGCCCTGACCTTCCTGCTCGGCATCGGCGCGGCCGGCGGCGGGGAGAAGACGGCCGAGGCGATACCGGCGGCCGCCGGACCCACCCCGACCGGGACCGTCACCGCGACGGCGACGGTGACGCAGACCCCGGAGGCCGAACCGGCGCCCGCGATGACCGTCACGAAGACGGTCACCGCGACCAGGACGGTCACCGCCGAACCGGCGGCCGACGGCGGCTTCGACGACTCGTCCGGCTCGGACAGCGGGGTCTGCTACGGCAACTGCAGCGAGGCCCGGGCGGCCGGCGCCGCCCCGATCCGTCGCGGCGAGCCCGGCTACGCCTCCCATCCGGACCGGGACAACGACGGTGTGGCCTGCGACGCGTAGGTCAGCGGCCGACGAGGCCGCTGGGAAGGATCGTGCTGAGCGAGGTGACCGGGTGCCCCACCTCCAGTGAACCGAGCAGGCCGTCCAGGAGACGGCTTCCGGGGACGCCCCTGGACGAGTCGGGGGCCGGGGCGGCCTGGGCGGCGGGGGCGGCCGCCAGCAGGGCGGTGGCCATGGCTGAGACGCAGACGAGTTTCTTGATCATGCCCGGCCCAACGACACACGCCGCCCCCGGGGCATCGCCCGTCACCCGGTTGCCCCCTCGGCGCGGGCGAGGCACGGCTCGGCGGCCACGCCGTCCGGGCCGGCACAGCCCCCTTCGACATGGCGGACCAGCGAGGCGGCGGCAGCGGCGGCTTCCCGCTCCGCACCGGCCCCGCGCGGGCGAATCCGCCCCTCGGGGGTGAAGCGGGGCGGCGCCCTCCACGCGACGGGCATGCGCAGTCCCTCGGCGGTACACGTCCGGATGGGACACTCACCGCCGACGTCCCGTCCGCGACACCCACTCCGCCTCTGGGGGCTCCATGGTCACGACCATCCGCAGGGCAGTCATCCCCGCCGCCGGCCTCGGTTCCAGGCTTCTGCCGCTGACCAAGGCCACGCCCAAGGAGATGCTGCCCGTCGGTGACAAACCCGTCATCGAGCACACCGTCCGGGAGCTCGTGGCCTCCGGCATCACCGACATCACCATCGTCGTCTCGGGCGGAAAGGGCCTCATCCAGGACCACTTCCGGCCCAACCCCGCGCTCGTCGCCCAGTTGCGGGCCGACGGCAAGACGGCGTACGCGGACGCCGTGGAGGAGGTCGGCGAGCTGTCCCGGCTCGGCCACATCACCTATCTCGACCAGCACGGCCCGTACGGCAACGGCACCCCCGTCCTCAACGCCGCCCGCAACTTCGGCGACGAGCCGATGCTCGTGCTGTGGCCCGACGACGTCTTCGTCGCCGAGGTACCGCGCGCCCAGCAGCTGATCCGGGCCTACGAGGCCACCAGCTGCCCCGTCCTCGCGCTGATGCCGATGGAGCCGGGCGACTCGCAGCGCTACGGCGTGCCCGTGGTCAGGGAGGACCTCGGCGAGGGGCTGCTGCGCATCACCGGCCTGGTGGAGAAGCCCAAGCCGCAGGACGCGCCCTCGGCGTACGCGGCCATCGGCGGGTACGTCATCACGCCGGGCATCGTCGACGAGCTGCGGGAGCAGACCAAGCGCTGGTACGAGCACCGCACCGGCGAGATCTACCTGACCGACGCGATCAACGCCTACGCCGGCAGCCGGGCCGTGTACGGGCAGGTCATCCAGGGCCGCTGGTACGACACCGGCAACCCGCTCGCCTACCTCACCGCCCAGTTCGCCGCCGCCCTCGCGGACCCGGAGTACGGGCCGCCGCTGCGCCGGCTCGCCACGGAGCTCGACCACCCGGCCGACGGCACGTGACACGAAGAGGGCGGCACCCCCGCACAGGGTGCCGCCCGCTCCTCGTACGCCGGAACCGCCGCCGGATCGTGAGGGTCGGGGATCAACGGCGGTTCCGGGGACCTCGGGTCAGCGGTGGTCGCTGCCCGCCGACTGCGACGCGGCCCGGCCGGCCTCCAGTCGCGCCACCGGGATCCGGAACGGCGAGCAGGAGACGTAGTCCAGCCCCACCTCGTGGAAGAAGTGGACGGACTCGGGGTCGCCGCCGTGCTCGCCGCAGACGCCGAGCTTCAGGTCGGGGCGGGTCTCACGGCCCGCCTTCGCGGCGGCCGCGACCAGGGAACCCACGCCGTCCTTGTCGATCGTCTCGAACGGGGAGACGCCGAAGATGCCCTTCTCCAGGTAGGCCGTGAAGAACGAGGCCTCCACGTCGTCCCGGCTGAAGCCCCACACCGTCTGCGTGAGGTCGTTGGTGCCGAAGGAGAAGAACTCCGCGGCCTCGGCGATCTGAGCGGCGGTCAGCGCGGCCCGCGGCAGCTCGATCATGGTGCCGATGGCCAGCTTCAGCTTCGTGCCGGTCGCGGCCTCGACCTCGGCGATGACCTGGTCGGCCTCGTCGCGGACCAGCTCCAGCTCCTGCACCGTGCCGACCAGCGGGATCATGATCTCGGCGCGCGGGTCGCCCTTCGCCGCCTTGCGCGCGGCCGCGGCCTCGGCGATCGCCCGGACCTGCATCGTGAACAGGCCGGGGATGACCAGGCCGAGCCGGACGCCGCGCAGGCCCAGCATCGGGTTCTGCTCGTGCAGCCGGTGGACGGCCTGGAGCAGGCGGAGTTCGTTCTCGTGCGGCTCCTGGCGGGACTCCGCGAGGGCCACGCGGACCGACAGCTCGGTGATGTCGGGGAGGAACTCGTGCAGCGGCGGGTCGAGCAGCCGGATGGTGACGGGCAGGCCGTCCATCGCCTCGAACAGCTCCACGAAGTCCCGCTTCTGGAGCGGCAGCAGCTCCTTCAGCGACTCCTCGCGCTCGGTCTCCGTGTCGGCCAGGATCAGGCGCTCCACCAGCTCACGGCGGTCGCCGAGGAACATGTGCTCGGTACGGCACAGGCCGATGCCCTGCGCGCCGAAGCGGCGGGCCCGCAGCGCGTCCTCGGCGTTGTCCGCGTTGGCGCGCACCCGCAGCCGGCGCTTGCGGTCCGCGAACGCCATGATCCGGTGCACGGCCTCGACCAGCTCGTCGGCGTCGTCCGCGCCCGCGTGCATCCGGCCCTCGAAGTACTCGACGACCGGGGAGGGCACCACCGGCACCTCACCGAGGTACACCTTGCCCGAGGAGCCGTCGATGGAGATGAGGTCGCCCTCCTCCACCACGTGACCGCCCGGGACGGTCATCCGGCGGCGCTTGGTGTCGACCTCCAGCTCCTCCGCGCCGCAGACACAGGTCTTGCCCATGCCGCGCGCGACCACGGCCGCGTGGGAGGTCTTGCCGCCGCGCGAGGTCAGGATGCCCTCGGCCGCGATCATGCCGTCCAGGTCGTCGGGGTTGGTCTCGCGGCGGATCAGGATGACCTTCTCGCCGGAGCGCGACCACTTCACCGCGGTGTACGAGTCGAAGACCGCCTTGCCGACCGCCGCGCCCGGCGACGCCGCGATGCCCCTGCCGACCTGCTCGACCTTGGCGCTGTCGTCGAAGCGGGGGAACATCAGCTGGGCGAGCTGGGCGCCGGTGACCCGCTGGAGCGCCTCGGCCTCGTCGATCAGGCCCTGGTCGACCAGCTGGGTCGCGATGCGGAAGGCGGCACCGGCGGTGCGCTTGCCGACGCGGGTCTGGAGCATCCACAGCTGACCGCGCTCGATGGTGAACTCGATGTCGCACAGGTCCTTGTAGTGGTTCTCCAGCGTCTCCATGATCTGCATCAGCTGGTCGTACGACTTCTTGTCGATCTGCTCCAGCTCGGCGAGCGGGACGGTGTTGCGGATGCCCGCCACCACGTCCTCGCCCTGGGCGTTCTGCAGGTAGTCGCCGTAGACGCCCTGGTGGCCGGAGGCGGGGTCGCGGGTGAAGGCGACGCCGGTGCCGGAGTCGGGGCCGAGGTTGCCGAAGACCATCGAGCAGACGTTGACCGCCGTGCCCAGGTCGTGCGGGATGCGCTCCTGGCGGCGGTAGAGCTTGGCGCGGTCGGTGTTCCAGGAGTCGAAGACCGCGTGGATGGCGAGGTCCATCTGCTCGCGCGGCTCCTGCGGGAAGTCCCGGCCGGCCTCCTTTTTGACGATCTTCTTGAAGGAGGTGACGAGCTTCTTGAGGTCCGCGGCCTCCAGCTCGGTGTCGACCGAGACCTTCTTGGCCTGCTTGGCCTTCTCCAGCGCCTCCTCGAAGAGGTCGCCGTCGACGCCGAGGACGGTCTTGCCGAACATCTGGATGAGGCGGCGGTAGGAGTCCCAGGCGAAGCGTTCGTCGCCGGCCTGCTTGGCCAGGCCCTGGACGGACTTGTCCGACAGGCCGATGTTGAGGACGGTGTCCATCATGCCGGGCATCGAGAACTTGGCACCGGAGCGGACCGACACGAGGAGGGGGTTGTCGGCCTGACCGAGCTTCTTGCCCATCGTCCGCTCCAGCGCGTCGAGGTGCGCACTCACCTCGTCACGCAGTGCCGCGGGCTCCTCGCCACTGTCGAGGTAGACCTTGCAGGCCTCGGTGGTGATGGTGAAGCCCGGAGGCACGGGAAGGCCCAGGTTGGTCATCTCGGCGAGGTTCGCGCCCTTGCCGCCGAGGAGGTCCTTGAGGTCCTTGTTGCCCTCGGTGAAGTCGTAAACGAACTTCACGCCCTCAACGCTGTTGCCGGATACGGCTACCTGGGGATCTTTGTTTTCCGACACGGTCTCGACTCCTCGAGGACGCGGTGGCTGCCCTGACGGCGAGGAACATACCCAGATCGAAGGCGCCTGGGTACGTCTACTTGTGCGTCATGCGCCTGTAACCACTCGTCCGCCACCGGATCGAAAGTCAAAGCTTGGTAAGCGGCGACGGGCGTATGTTTTCACTTCTTGAACGCGGCACCACCCGAAGGCGGGGTTTTCTGCTCATGTGAGCGGCATCCGGCACGTCTGATTTCGATCGATGAACGATCACAGGGTGGCACTCAGTGCCACCCCTTGGAGAAGTGCAGTCGCTCAAGATCCGCTCATCTGAGCGCAACCCTTATCAAGGGTGGCGAGAATCACGCTGCCACAGGCGAGGGGTTTTCACCATGCGGACGCCGTCGGGAGACGGAAATCCGCTCGTCACACGCCCAGTGCCCGCAGCCGCTCCTCCACCCGCTCCGGCGCGTACAGGTGCTCCACCACCAGCGCACCCGCCCCCACCAGCCCCGCACGCTCCCCGAGCCGCGAGGTCACGATGTCCAGCCGGGCCGTGGAGCGCGGCAGCGCCCGCTCGTAGAGCAGTTCCCGTACGCCGGTCAGGAAGGGAGTTCCGGCCAGATCCCCGGCCATCATGAGGACCCCGGGGTTCAGCAGCGTCACCACGGTCGCCAGCACCTCTCCTACTCGGCGCCCGGCCTCCCGTGCCAGGGCCACCGCCTCCGGGTGCCCGGCCGCCAGCAGTTCCCGCACGTCCGAACCGGACGCCGCCGGCACCCCGGCCTCGGCCAGCCGCCGGGCCACGGCACCCCCACTGGCGACGGCGGCCAGGCAGCCGTACGAACCGCACCGGCACAGCGCGTCCGCGCCCTCCGGCACCCGGATGTGGCCGATGTCCCCCGCACCGCCGTCCACGCCCCGGTAGACCGAGCCGTCGACGACCACGCCCGCGCCGATGCCGGTGGAGACCTTGACCAGGACGAACGCCGAGCAGCCGGAGTGGCCGGCGCGCTGTTCGCCGTACGCCATCAGGTTCGCGTCGTTGTCGACCAGGACGGGGACGGGCCCTGCACCCGTGTGCTCGGTGAACGCCCCTGCCATGCGCCCGCGCAGGTCGTAGCCGTCCCAGCCCGGCATCATCGGGGGCTGGACCACCCGGCCGGTGTCGGTGTCGACCGGGCCGGGCACGGCCAGGCCGATGCCGCAGACCTCCCCGGCGCCGTGGCCGGCCTGCCGTAGCAACTGCGCGAACCACCGTCCGAGTTCGCCGAGCACCGGCTCCGGGCCGTCCTCGATGACCAGCGTGCCGCCGTGTTCGGCGAGGATCTCGCCGCTCAGCGACAGGACGGACGCGCGGGCGTGCCGGGTGTCGAGGTCGGCGGCGAGCACGACCGCGTGCTCGGCGTCGAACTCCAAGGTGATGGCGGGGCGGCCCCCGAGCGGGGAGTCCACCGGGCCGCCGGCCCCCTCGCGCAGCCAGCCCGCGCGGAAGAGGCGGTCGAGGCGCTGGCCGACGGTGGCCCGGGACAGACCGGTGGCCTGCTGGAGCGCGCCCCGCGTGGTGGCTCGCCCGCTGCGCACGAGCTCCAGCAGCTCCCCCGCGCTGGCCCGGGTCGTGTTGCGTCCGGTCATGCGCACCCCCTTGCGTCTCCCGGCCCCGCATGACGGGGCAGGTTATGCGTGCCAAATAGACGTAACTCTACGGCAGCCGGGTCCGAACCGCGGCCGACCGGGCCTGCGAGCCGTCGCGGGCACGCGGCCGGCTCGCCGGGGCCCGCGGGCCGCGCGTTGCGCAAGCCGCGAGCGGCGGGGCCCGAAAGCCCGTGATCCGCCGGCGGCGGTGTTGTTCCGGGGGTGCGCTGAACGCGGCGGCGCCGCGGGCCGTACGAAGGGGCGGCGGACCCGATCCCCCACGCCGGGTCCGCCGCTTTTCGGCGCTTTCGTACGGAGGGACCCACGGGTGGCAGTCTTCACGCGTCAACCGCGAACGACCGATGACGCAGCGGAGACCGCTCCGGACACCCCGGAGCCGCCCGCCCCGTCCGGGCGCCTCGCACGGTGGCGCGCCGAGCGTCCCACGGCCGCCCGCGTGCTGCGCCACACCGCCACCACCCTTGCCGCGGCCCTCGTGCTGTGCGCGCTGCTGCTGCCGAACACCGTGCACACCGTCACGCCCGGCAAGTTCTTCCGCATCCCGGTCGAAGCGATCATCGGTGCCGCCGTCCTGCTGGCGCTGCCGCGCCGCCCCCGGCTGGTGGCAGCCGTCGCCGGCGGGCTCTCCCTCGCGGCGCTGACCGTGCTGAACCTGCTCGACATGGGCTTCTACGAGTACCTCGGCCGCGGCTTCAACCTGGTCCTCGACTGGGGTCTGCTCGACGACGCCCAGGCGTACATGGAGGACGCGATGGGCGGGGCGGGAGCCACGGCCCTCGCGATCGGCGCCGTCGTCCTGGCGGTGCTGCTGTTCGCGGTGACGACCCTGGCCACGGTCCGGCTGAGCAACGTGCTCGCCCGGCATCGCGCGGTCGCCGTCCGTTCCACGCTCGCCGCCGCCGTCGCCTGGACGCTGGCGTCCACACTGGGCCTGCAGGTCGGCACGCTGCCGTTGGCGACCGACCACGCCTCGGTGCTGGTCGAGGTCCAGGCGCGGCGTGTGCAGACGACGCTGCGGGACGAGGCGGCGTTCGAGCGGGAGGCGAGGACCGACGTCTTCGGCGGGACGCCCGGCGAGCAGCTCGTGCCGGACCTGCGGGGCAAGGACGTCCTCTTCGCGTTCATCGAGAGCTACGGCCGCAGCGCGATCGAGGACCCCCTGATCGCCCCCGGCGTCCGCCGGACCCTGGACTCCGGCACCGACTCGCTCGCGAAGGCGGGGTTCGCCTCGAAGAGCGGGTGGCTGACGTCGGCGACCTACGGCGGCAGCAGCTGGCTCGGCCACTCCACGTTCCTGTCCGGCCTGTGGATCGACAGCCAGCAGCGCTACCGGACCGTCACCTCCGGCGACCACCTCACCCTGACCAAGGCGTTCCAGAAGACCGGCGACTGGCAGACGCTCGGGGTCATGCCGGGCGTGCGCAAGGGCTGGCCGGAGGCGAAGTTCTACGGCCTGGACAACGTCTACGACGCCTTCGAACTCGGTTACAAGGGACCGAAGTTCAGCTGGTCGACCATGCCGGACCAGTACACCCTGGAGGCCTTCCAGCGGCTGGAGCACGGCAGGGAGCGCGACAAGCCGCTGATGGCGGAGATCATCCTGACGTCCAGTCACCAGCCCTGGTCGCCACTGCCGAAGATGGTCGACTGGGAGGACCTCGGCGACGGCTCGCTCTTCGGCCCGATCCAGCGGGCGGGCACGGACCCGACGGAGGTCATCGCCGACAGCACCCGCTCCAAGGAGGAGTACGGCAAGTCCGTCCAGTACTCCGTCAGCAGCCTCACCCAGTGGCTGGAGCGCTACGGCACGAAGGACACCGTCCTGGTCTTCCTCGGCGACCACCAGCCCATCGCCCGGGTCAGCGGCCACCGCGCCAGCCGGGACGTGCCGGTCTCGATCGTCGCCAAGGACCCGGAGGTGCTGGACAGGATCGCGGGCTGGGGCTGGACGGACGGGCTACGGCCCGCGCCGGACGCGCCGGTCTGGAGGATGAGCGACTTCCGCGACCGCTTCCTGACGGCGTACGGCTCGACCCCGTCGAGGAAGACCGGCTGACCGCGATGCGGCGCACCGCTGCCGCCCTCCTACTTCACGGACGCGGAATGCAGTGCCCCCCGTCGGCCCCACCGGACACGGCCCGGCCGGCCGGCGGCGGGCCGGCTGTTCAGCCGCCGGAGGTGTCCAGTTCGGCGTCCTCGGCGATGCCCGCGCAGTCGTAGGGGTCCTTCAGCCAGCCGTCCGGCAGCACGACACGGTTGTTGCCGGAGCTACGGCCGCGCGGCCCGTCGGCGCCGGCCGGCCAGGGCTGGTCGAGGTCCAGCTCGTCCAGCCCGGCGCGCAGTTCGCCGAGCGAGGACGTGACGGCGAGCCGCCTGCGCATCTCCGAGCCGACCGCGAAGCCCTTCAGGTACCAGGCGACGTGCTTGCGGAAGTCGATGACGCCGCGTGACTCGTCCCCGATCCACTCACCGAGCAGGGAGGCGTGCCGGACCATGATGTCGGCGACCTCCCGCAGGGCGGGCCGCGTGATGTCCTGGTCGCGGCCCTCGAAGGCGGCCACCAGATCGGCGAAGAGCCACGGCCGCCCCAGGCATCCGCGCCCCACCACGACCCCGTCGCAGCCGGTCTCCCGCACCATCCGCACCGCGTCCTCGGCGGACCAGATGTCGCCGTTGCCGAGCACGGGGATCTCCGGCACATGCTCCTTCAGCCGGGCGATGGCGTCCCAGTCGGCGGTGCCGCCGTAGTGCTCGGCGGCGGTACGGCCGTGCAGGGCGATGGCGGTGACGCCCTCGTCGACGGCGATCCGGCCGGCGTCGAGGTAGGTGATGTGGTCGTCGTCGATGCCCTTGCGCATCTTCATGGTGACGGGCAGGTCACCGGCCCCGGAGACCGCCTCCCGGAGGATGGCGCGCAGCAGGTTCCGCTTGTACGGCAGCGCGGAGCCACCGCCCTTGCGGGTCACCTTGGGCACCGGGCAGCCGAAGTTCAGGTCGATGTGGTCGGCCAGGCCCTCCTCCGCGATCATGCGGACGGCCTTGCCGACGGTAGCGGGGTCCACGCCGTACAGCTGGATCGAGCGCGGCTTCTCGGTCGCGTCGAAGTGGACCAGCTGCATGGTCTTCTCGTTGCGCTCGACCAGTGCCCGCGTCGTGATCATCTCGCTCACGAACAGGCCCTTGCCACCGCTGAACTCCCTGCACAGGGTGCGGAAGGGCGCGTTGGTGATCCCGGCCATGGGGGCCAGGACTACGGGCGGCTGGACGGTGTGCGGACCGATCTGCAGGGGCGTGGGCATTCCTCCATTGTGCCGTGCAATGAGCGGGGAATTTTCTTTAGTTAGCCACACTATCGAAATCGGCGTACGATGACGGCATGCCCGAGCTCAGCCCTCGCCGACGTCTGCTCGTCCTCGCGATCTGCTGCATGAGCCTGCTGATCGTGAGCCTGGACAACACCGTCCTGAACGTCGCCCTGCCCTCCCTGCAGGACGACCTGGGAGCCGGCACGTCCGGCCTCCAGTGGACGATCGACGCCTACACCCTCGTCCTCGCGTCCCTGCTGATGCTCGCGGGCTCCACGGCCGACCGGATCGGCCGCAAGCGGGTCTTCATGGCGGGCCTGATCGTCTTCACCGTCGGCTCGGCACTCTGCTCGATGGCGCCCGACCTCGACACGCTGGTGATCTTCCGCATGGTGCAGGCGGTGGGCGGCTCGATGCTCAACCCGGTCGCCATGTCGATCATCACGAACACCTTCACTGACCCACGCGAGCGCGCCCGCGCGATCGGGGCGTGGGGCGCGGTCGTCGGCATCTCCATGGCCGCGGGTCCACTCGTGGGCGGCCTGCTGGTGGAGGCGGTGAGCTGGCGGGCGATCTTCTGGGTCAACCTCCCGGTGGGAGCCGCCGCACTGCTGCTGACGCTGCGCTTCGTCCCCGAGTCCCGTGCCCCGAAGCCCCGGCGGGCCGATCCGGTGGGCCAGGTGCTGGTGATCGCGCTGTTCGGGGCACTGACGTACGCGATCATCGAGGCGCCGAGCGCCGGGCTCGCGGCGGTGCTGCCGTTCGCGGCGGTGGCGGTGGCCGCGCTGCTGGGGCTGCTCTCCTACGAACCGCGGCGTCCGGAGCCGCTGATCGACCTGCGGTTCTTCCGTTCGGCACCCTTCAGCGGGGCGACCGTGACAGCGATCAGCGCGTTCGCGGCACTGGGCGGTTTCCTGTTCCTGTCGACGCTGTACCTCCAGAACGTCCGGGGGCTGGACGCGCTGCACGCCGGGCTGTGGATGCTGCCGATGGCCGTGCCGACGTTCCTGTGCGCCCCGTTGGCCGGGCGGCTCGTGGGCAGCCGGGGCCCACGGCTGCCGCTGCTGATCGCGGGGGTGGCGATGACGGCGAGCGCGGTGCTGTTCGCGGGGTTCGAGGGGGAGACGTCGGACGTCGGGCTGTTCGCGGGATACGTGCTGTTCGGCGTGGGCTTCGGGTTCGTGAACGCGCCGATCACCAACACCGCGGTGTCGGGGATGCCGCGGACCCAGGCCGGCGTCGCCGCTGCCGTCGCCTCCACCAGCCGCCAGCTCGGCCAGACGCTGGGAGTCGCGGTGGTGGGTGCGGTACTGGCGGCCGGGATCGGGGCGTCGTCGTACCAGGACGCCTTCGTCACGGCCGCCCGGCCGGGCTGGTGGGTCCTCGTGGGGTGCGGCGCCGCGGTGCTGGCCGTCGGCCTGCTGACCAGCGGGCGCTGGGCTCGGGGGACTGCCGAGCGGGCGGCTGAGCGGTTGGAGGGGGATGGGGTGCGGCAGGTGGTGAGGGCTGCTGAGCGTGGCTAGTGGCGCATCGGACAACGTTTGCCCTGCGGTGCGGCGCCGCCGCGGTCTCCTTGCCACCGGCCATGACGTCTCGGCTGAGAAACGGCGGAACGGCTAGAGTCGGGAGCCCGCCCCTTCACTGCAGAGTGGAAATCACCGTGTCGACCGGACAGCGCCATCCCGCAATTCGCCGTGCGACCGGGGAAGACCTTGATGAGCTCCAGGATCTCGCGCGTCGCACGATCGACACCTGTTACCGCCCGTTCCTCGGCGACGAGGCGGTGGACTGGTTCATCGACAGCGGCGCATCGGACGCTCACGTCAAGAGCCATGTGGAGCAGGGCGGCGTGCACTGCCTCAGCCAGGACGGCTCGATCGCCGGCTTCTCCATCCTCGATGGCCCGACCATCGACCTGATGATGATCGACCCGCATCATCACCGTCGAGGCCTGGGTCGCCTGCTGCTTCGGCACGCGGAGGAGACGCTGCTCGCCCGGTACGCGACCATCCGGCTTGAGAGCTTCGCGGACAATGCCGGGGCCAACTCGTTCTACGAGGCGTGTGGCTGGGTGCATGGGGATCGGCTGGAGGGCGAGAGGCCGGACAAGGTCGAGTACACCAAGAACGGCACGGACGGCTGAAGGCTGCCCCGGTCGGATCAGGCGATCTTTCGCGCCGGTGACGAGGGCGCATAGGCGTCGATCATCCGCACGGCGGTTTCGCCGGATGACGCAGCGGCGGATCATGCTGCCCTTCCTGGGAGCCCGCGACACCTGCGCCGTGTTCCGGCACCCGCAGCAGCACGCCGGCGCCGGCCAGGCCCGAGGACTCGGGGTCGAAGCCCGAGCACGAGACCCGGGTCGAGGACGCCGACCAGGCGCACGCCGTCCTGCGGGAGCTGGGGCATGCCGAGCTGATCGCGCTCGAGAAGCGATGCCGCAACTACGACTTCACCGCTCGCGGTCGGCGCATGCTCGCCATGCTCGTACGGGTGCCGGAGATCGACGGCACGTTCCTGGAGGTCGGAACGCTCGTCGACGAGGACCAGGTGTCCGCGGCCCTGGACGACATCAGCGCGGTGTTCGCCGAACCGGGCATCGGGCGGAGGACCTGGCACGGGAGACCTACACGGGCGCGGTGGCGGCCCAGCGAGCGGCCTGACCGGTGCAGCACACCGTTCCAGCCAGGCACACCAGGACGGGGCAGGCCGACCCGCTCGGGGGTGATCCGCTCGCGGCGGCTGCGCAGGAACGCGGCGTCACCTGGATGTGGGCCCCGGCGACGCAGGGCGTCCGCGCAGGCGTGGCGTGTCCACCGGTGGTCCGTCTCGTACGTCACCTCGATACCGCGCTCGATCATCGGCGCAGACCGGCCGGAGAAGGTCGCCGGTGACGGCGTGGACGACGCTCAGGTCGCTCAGGTCGGATTCCAGGGCGACGCGAGGGCACAGCTTGGACAACTCGGTGTGAAGAGGTCCCCGTTGATGTTGATCCTGCTGCACACTCCTTGCTGCGCGGAGGGGCCGCCCGAACAGGCCGCGTGAACAGGCCTCGCGAAGAGACAGTCGGACGAACGGATCGCCGGACCCGACGCTGGAGGCGTCATGCCGCAGATCGACACGAGCAAGGTCAGCCGGTGGGATCAGCACGGGCGCGAACACGTGGTCCGCGTCCAGCGCACCGGTGTGCAGCGCACGATCCGATGCGACACGTGCGGCTGGCGGCGGGGTGCGCAGTTCCTGCCCTGGCTGAAGGCGCAAGAGCATCTCGCCGAGGCGCACCAGGCGACGGTGGACCCGGCGGGGGCCTGAGCCCCCGGGTCTCAGGCCCGCAGCCCCCGCACGACCAGTTCCACCACCGCCGCGAAGTCCTCCTCGACGCCCGGCAACGTCCACTCCGGGGCGTGACAGGGGTCGTGGAAGCGCCCGGTGGCCTGGAACACCGCGCGGGCCGCGGCCTGCGCGTCACCGTCGGCGAAGGTGCCTGCCGCGATGCCCGCCGCGACGATGCGCGCCAGCTGGGCGGTGAGGTCGGCTATGTGCTCCGGCACCGCCTCGCCGCTCTCGCCGGTCAGCACCATGTACGTGGCGAACAGCTCCGGGTCGTCGCCCGCCTTGCGCCGCTTGGCGTCGAACAGGCCCCGCAGCCAGTCCCGCAGCCGCCCCTCCGCGTCACGGTCCTCGGCGACGATCCCGGCCAGCGCCTCGGACGTGCGGTCCAGCCAGCGCTTCGTGACCGCCTCCCGCAGGGCCGCCTTGGTGCGGAAGTGCCGGTACACGCTGCCGTGGCTGACGCCGAGCGCGCGGGCCACGTCGACCACGGTGGCCTTGGCCGGGCCGTGGCGGCGCAGCACCTCCTCGGTGGTGGCGAGGATGCGCTCGGCGGTCAGGGTCTCGCTGGTCGGGGACATGAGGTGACGGTACCCCGGGCCCGGGTCAGCGTTCGCTGTCGAGGTGCGCCATCTGCTGGGTTGCGTAGCGCTCGCCTGCGGCGGCACCGGCCGGGACGGCCTCCTCGACGGCCCGCAGGTCGGCCTCGTCAAACGTGACGTCCAGCGCGCCCAGCGCCTCCGTCAGCCGGTCCCGGCGGCGGGCGCCGACCAGCGGCACGATGTCGTTGTCGTGCTGCGAGCCCTGCGAGAGCACCCAGGCGATGGCGATCTGCGCGACGCTCGCGCCCTTCTGCTCGGCGATCTTCCGCAGTTCCTCCACCAGGTTCAGGTTGTGCTGGAGGTTCTCGCCCTGGAAGCGGGGCGACATCGCCCGGAAGTCGTTCGCGGCGAGCTGCCGGTCGGCGGTGAAGTGGCCGGAGATCAGCCCGCGCGAGAGCACGCCGTACGCCGTGACGGCGATGCCCAGTTCCCGGACGGCCGGCAGGATCTCGGCCTCGATGCCGCGCGAGATCAGCGAGTACTCGATCTGCAGGTCCGAGATGGGGGCGGTGGCGGCGGCCCGGCGGATCGTCTCGGCACCGACCTCGCTGAGGCCGATGTGCCGGACGTACCCCTTCTCGACCAGTTCCGCGACCGCGCCGACCGTCTCCTCGATCGGTACGTCCGGGTCGAGGCGGGAGAGCCGGTAGACGTCGATGTGGTCGACGCCGAGTCGCTGGAGGGAGTAGGAGGCGAAGTTCTTCACGGCGGCCGGGCGGCCGTCGTAGCCGATCCAGCTGCCGTCCGGGGCGCGCAGGGCGCCGAACTTCACGCTGAGCAGCGCCTGTTCCCGCCGGGCGGCGGGGGCGGCGCGCAGGGCCTCGCCGATCAGCAGCTCGTTGTGGCCCATGCCGTAGAAGTCGCCGGTGTCGAGCAGGGTGACGCCGGCTTCCAGGGCGGCGTGGACGGTGGCGATGGACTCGGTGCGGTCCGCTTCGCCGTACAGGGCGGACATGCCCATGCAGCCGAGGCCGAGGGCGGAGACCTGGGGGCCGGTGGTTCCGAGAGTGCGTGTGTGCATCGTCATGCCCCCAGCATGCACTGACGGCTGACAGATTTCAATATTTGTCATCTGTCAGTTGCCGAGGTCGTCGAACTGTCATGCCTATGACATCTCATCGCACCCCCACCGGAAGGCCCCGCGTGATCCGCCGCGCCCTGGACGTTCGACGACAACGTCACGGCCCTGCAAGGGTGTTGATCACTCAGCGGGCGGTCAGCGCCAGCTTCGCGCCCAGCGCCACGGACGAGCCCCGGGGTGACGACGACGAGGGTGGTCAGCAGGAAGGCGAGGGTCATGGGTACCACCCTCGGAGCACGACGGCCCCCGGCACAGGTCCAAAGAGGAGCCTGTATCGGGGGCCAATCAGTCTCAGCCGCGGGGCGTACTAGCTGCCGATCAGACGGGAGGCCAGGTAGCCCTCGATCTGGTCCAGCGACACGCGCTCCTGCTTCATGGTGTCGCGCTCGCGCACGGTCACCGCGTTGTCGTCCAGGGTGTCGAAGTCGACCGTCACGCAGTACGGGGTGCCGATCTCGTCCTGGCGGCGGTAGCGGCGGCCGATGGCGCCGGCGTCGTCGAACTCGATGTTCCAGTGCTGCCGCAGCGCCTGGGCGAGGCCCTTGGCCTTCGGCGACAGCTCGGGGTTGCGCGACAGCGGGAGGACCGCCACCTTCACCGGGGCGAGGCGGTGGTCGAGGCGCAGCACGGTGCGCTTCTCCATCTTGCCCTTGGCGTTGGGCGCCTCGTCCTCGACGTAGGCGTCGAGGAGGAAGGCGAGCATCGCCCGGCCGACACCGGCCGCGGGCTCGATGACGTACGGCGTCCAGCGCTCGCCGGCCTCCTGGTCGAAGTACGACAGGTCCTGGCCGGAGGCCTTGGAGTGGGCGCCGAGGTCGTAGTCGGTGCGGTTGGCGACGCCCTCGAGCTCGCCCCACTCGCTGCCGCCGAACCGGAAGCGGTACTCGATGTCAGCGGTGCGCTTGGAGTAGTGGGAGAGCTTCTCCTTGGGGTGCTCGTACCACCGCATGTTCTCCTCGCGCAGACCGAGGCCGGTGTACCAGTTCCAGCGCTGCTCCATCCAGTACTCCTGCCACTTCTCGTCCTCGCCCGGCTTGACGAAGAACTCCATCTCCATCTGCTCGAACTCGCGGGTGCGGAAGATGAAGTTGCCGGGCGTGATCTCGTTGCGGAAGGACTTGCCCATCTGCGCGATGCCGAACGGCGGCTTGCGGCGCGAGGTGGTCTGGACCTGGGCGAAGTTGGTGAAGATGCCCTGCGCGGTCTCGGGGCGCAGGTAGGCGACGGAGCCGCTGTCCTGCGTCGGGCCGAGGTGCGTGGAGAGCAGACCCGAGAACTGCTTGGGCTCGGTGAACTGGCCCTTGGTGCCGCAGTTGGGGCAGTTGACGTCGGCCAGCCCGTTCTCCGGGGCGCGGCCCTTCTTCTCCTCGTAGGCCTCCTCCAGGTGGTCCGCGCGGAACCGCTTGTGGCAGGAGGTGCACTCGGTGAGGGGGTCGGTGAAGGTGGCGACGTGGCCGGAGGCGACCCAGACCTCGGGGGCCAGGATGACGGACGAGTCGATGCCCACGACGTCCTCGCGCGACGTCACCATGTAGCGCCACCACTGACGCTTGAGGTTCTCCTTGAGCTCGACACCCAGGGGCCCGTAGTCCCAGGCGGCACGCTGACCGCCGTAGATCTCACTGCAGGGGAAAACGAAGCCACGGCGCTTGCTCAGGCTGACGATGGTGTCGATCTTGTCGGCGGCCACGGTGCTCTCTTCATTACGACGACGGGCGACGAAGCGAGATGCTTCCAGCGAATGATTCAGGTTACCGGCGCGGACTCCCCCTGAACCAAATCGGGGGCTCCCCCGGATCCGAAACCGGCAGTTTGTTGACAACGGTTTCCAATTTTGTTGAAAATGACTCCCATGAAGATACGACGACGCCTGATACCCACGGCAGCACTGGCCGCTCTCAGCCTCACTGCCGTCTCCGCCTGCTCCAGCGACTCCGCGGGCGCGGGCAACGCGGGCGGATCGGACAAGTTCGACGTCGTCGCCTCGTTCTACCCGATGCAGTTCCTCGCCGAGCAGATCGGCGGGGACCATGTGAACGTCACCACCCTGACCGAGCCCGGTCAGGAGCCGCACGACCTGGAGATCAGCGCCAAGCAGACCGCGCAGCTCCAGGAGGCGGACGCGATCCTCTACCTCAAGAACCTCCAGCCCTCCGTCGACGAGGCCGTCGCCCAGGCCGACGTGGGGTCGAAGGTCGACGCCGCCACCCTGACCAAGCTGGAGGACCACGGCGACGTCGAGCACGAGCACGGGCACGAGGGCGAGGAGCACGCCGAGGGCGAGGAGCACGCCGAGGACGAGCACGCCGGCGAGGAGGAGCACGCCGAGGAGGGTGGGCACGCCCTCGACCCGCACGTCTGGCTCGACCCGGTGAAGTACGCCGAGATCGCCAAGGGCGTCGGCGCCGCCTTCGAGAAGGCCGACCCCGGCCACGCTGCCGACTACAAGGCCAACACGCAAGCGCTCGTGGGCAAGCTGAACGCCCTCGACGCCGAGTTCGCCGACGGCCTGAAGGACACCAGGACCAAGGTCTTCTTCACCAACCACGCCGCCTTCGGCTACCTCGCGGAGCGCTACGGCCTCACCCAGGAGGCGATCTCCGTCTCCCCGGAGGGCGAGCCCAGCCCGGCCCGGATCAAGGAACTCCAGTCGGAGGCCAGGGCCGACGGCGTGACCACCGTGTTCTACGAGACACTGGTGAGCGACCGGACCGCGAAGACGCTCGCGAAGGACGCCGGCCTGAAGACGGACGTGCTCGACCCGCTCGAGGGCATCACCGACAAGTCCAAGGGTGACGACTACATCCAGGTCATGGAGTCGAACCTCAGCGCGCTGAAGTCGGCCCTCGGCGCCAAATGATCGTTACGGAGGCCCCATGAAGAGCGAGCCCGTCATATCCCTGCGCGGCGTCCGCGCCGACCTGGGCTCGCGCCCCGTCCTGCGCGGCATCGACCTCACCGTCTCCCGCGGTGAGGTCGTCGCGCTGCTCGGCGCGAACGGCTCGGGCAAGTCGACGGCGGTGCGCAGCGTCATCGGGCAGGTGCCGGTCGGCGCGGGGACGATCGAGCTGTTCGAAACGCCCCTGCACCGGTTCCGCGACTGGGGCCGGATCGGATACGTCCCGCAGCGCACGACGGCCGCGGGCGGCGTACCCGCCACGGTGACGGAGGTCGTCTCCTCCGGCCGGCTGGCCAGGGCCCGCTTCGGCCTGCTGCGCAAGGCGGACCACGAGGCCGTACGCCAGGCGCTGGAACTGGTCGGCATGGCGGACCGCGCCAAGGACTCGGTCAACGCGCTCTCCGGGGGCCAGCACCAGCGGGTGCTGATCGCCCGCGCCCTCGCCTCCCGGCCCGAGCTGCTGATCATGGACGAGCCGATGGCGGGCGTCGACCTGGCCAGCCAGGAGGTCCTCGCGCGGACCCTGCGGGAGCAGGTCGCCGCCGGCACGACGGTCCTGCTCGTCCTGCACGAACTGGGCCCGCTGGAGCCGCTGATCGACCGTGCGGTCGTGCTGCGCGACGGTTGTGTGACCCACGACGGCCCGCCCCCGGAGGCCGTCGGCCAGCACGCTCCCCCAAGCGCTCAACTCCGTTCGTGCAGGGGGTGCCCCCACCCCGGCCACGACCCCGTCCACCCGCACGCGGCGCACGACGCCGAACCGATCCGCACGGGACTGCTCAGCTGATGGACTTCCTCGACTACGCCTTCATGCAGCGGGCGCTGCTCGCCGCTGTCCTGGTCGGCGTCACGGCCCCGGCGATCGGCATCTACCTGGTGCAGCGCCGCCAGGCCCTGATGGGCGACGGCATCGGGCATGTCGCCATGACCGGCGTCGGCCTGGGCTTCCTGCTCTCCTGGTCCCCGGTGTGGATGGCGACGCTGGTCTCCGTCATCGGCGCGGTGCTCATGGAGCTGATCCGCTGGTACGGCCGCACCCGGGGCGACATCGCCCTCGCCATGCTGTTCTACGGCGGCATGGCGGGCGGCGTGATGTTCATCAACCTCGCGCCGGGCGGTTCCAACGCCAACCTCACCTCGTACCTCTTCGGCTCCCTGTCCACGGTCAGCGAGTCGGACGTCACCGCGATCTGCCTGCTCGCGTCCTTCGTGGTCCTGGTCACCGTCGGGCTGCGCAGGCAGCTCTTCGCGGTCAGCCAGGACGAGGAGTTCGCGCGGGTGACGGGGCTGCCGGTGCGGGCGCTGAACCTGCTGACGGCCGTCACCGCGGCGGTGACGGTCACCGTGGCGATGCGGGTGGTCGGCCTGCTGCTGGTGTCCGCGCTGATGGTGGTCCCGGTGGCCGCCGCCCAGCAGCTCACCCGCAGTTTCGCCGCGACGTTCGCGATCGCGGTCGCCCTCGGCGTGGCCGTGACCCTCGGCGGTACGGTCACCTCGTACTACCAGGACGTTCCGCCCGGCGCGACCATAGTGCTGCTGACCATCGGCGCGTTCGTGGTGCTGACCGCGCTGGCGGCCCCGCTGGCCCGGCGGCGCGCGCGGGCGCTGGCCGCGGCCCACCCCTCCGGGGACCCGGCGGAGTGCGCAATTCCGGCCACCCGTGGGGCCGCGGACGGGGCAGGCGTCTGACCACGCATGGTCCGGGCTGGCACAATGGCCCGGCAGACGCAGACGCAGAGGCAAGGAGGCAACCGGTGACCACCGCTGGACCGCCCGTGAAGGGCCGCGCCACCCGGCAGCGTGCCGCTGTGGCGGCTGCCCTGGAAGAGGTCGAGGAGTTCCGCAGCGCTCAGGAACTCCACGACATGCTCAAGCACAAGGGCGACGCGGTCGGTCTCACCACGGTCTACCGCACCCTGCAGTCGCTCGCCGACGCCGGCGAGGTGGACGTGCTGCGCACCTCCGACGGCGAGTCCGTCTACCGCCGGTGCTCCAGCGACGAGCACCACCACCACCTCGTCTGCCGCGGCTGCGGCAAGGCCGTCGAGGTCGAGGGCCCCGCGGTGGAGACCTGGGCGGAGGCCATCGCCGCCGAGCACGGCTTCGTCAACGTGGCCCACACGGTGGAGATCTTCGGCACCTGCGCGGAGTGCGCGGCCACGAAGGGCTGATACCAGCGGTCAGACGCGGGTCAGGTTGCGGTCGAGGATCTCCCGCAACCTGTCGGCGTCGGCGGGTGCATGAATGCCGCGCTTGGGCAGGACCGCGATACCCAGGGCATTGTTGTCGGCGCTGAGCAGGACGAACACCTCCGCGGTCTCCGCGTAGCGCGGCATCCCGGCCCATTTGATGGTCGTCGTGGTGGCGTCGTTGGTGATGCTCACTGCGGTGTCCGTCACCAGCGTGCGGCAGGTTCCCTGCCGCTGGGCGAACCGATGCACCTGGCGGGCCTGGAACCAGGGAACGACCGCCACCATCACCGCCGCCACGAGCAACCAGACGATGAGCACGGGCGATCCGTCTCCTCCGGAGATCATGAACGCCAGCAGCAACAGGGCAAGGACGGCCATGGCGCCGGGCAGCCACCGTTGCATCCGTCCCGACCGGCTGGCGCGCTGCCGCGCCAGCAGCGCCTGATGGAGATCCCTCGCCGTCGGCTGGTACACCAGCTCGACGACGTCCTGCTCCTGAGTGGCGTCCCGCCCCGTGTCCACGACCATGAGGCGGGATCGTACCGTCAGCCGGTGGCTAGGAGTCCTGCTGCCTGCCCTCCATGGCCAGCAGTTCCTCGTTCGGGATCGCCCCGCCGAACCGCCGGTCGCGCGAGGCGAATTCCACGCACGCCCGCCACAGGTCGCGGCGGTCGAAGTCCGGCCACAGGACGTCCTGGAAGACCATCTCCGCGTAGGCGCTCTGCCAGAGCAGGTAGTTGGAGGTGCGCTGCTCACCGCTGGGGCGCAGGAAGAGGTCGACGTCCGGCATGTCGGGGTAGTAGAGGTACTTCGCGAAGGTCTTCTCGGTGACCTTGGACGGGTCCAGGCGCCCGGCCCTCACGTCCTCCGCCAGTGCCTGCGCCGCGTCGGCGATCTCGGCCCGGCCGCCGTAGTTCATGCAGAAGTACAGCGTGAGGCGGTCGTTGTCCTTGGTCTGCTCCTGGGCGATCTGGAGCTCCTTGGCGACCGACTTCCACAGCTTGGGCATCCGGCCCACCCAGCGCACCCGGACACCGAGTCCGTCGAGCTGGTCGCGGGTCTTGCGGATGAAGTCGCGGTTGAAGTTCATCAGGAAGCGCACCTCGTCCGGCGACCGCTTCCAGTTCTCGGTGGAGAACGCGTACAGCGAGATCGCGCCGACGCCCATCTCGATCCCGCCCTGGAGGACGTCCAGCACCCGCTCGGCGCCGACCTTGTGCCCCTCGGTGCGCGGCAGCCCGCGCTCCTTGGCCCAGCGGCCGTTGCCGTCCATGACGATCGCCACGTGGCGGGGGATCAGCTCGCCGGGCAGCCGCGGCGGGCGGGCACCGGACGGATGCGGCTCCGGCGTCAGGTACTCGCGCCGCTGGCGCCCCAGGAACCCGCGTACGGCCATGTGCTTCTCGTCTCCCTCAGCTCTTACTTTTCCACGTACCGAAGGGAGCGCAGCCCGCGCTCCAGATGCCAGTGCAGATACGCGGACACCAGCCCGCTGCCCTCCCGCACATGCCGCGGCTCGCACACGTCCGCGGTCTCCCAGTCTCCCGTAAGCAGTGCCCCGAGGAGTTCCAGGGTCCGCGGCGAGGGTACGACGCTGCCGGGGACCCGGCAGTCGGCGCAGACGGAGCCGCCGGACGCCACCGAGAAGAACCGGTTGGGTCCGGGCATTCCGCACTTCGCGCAGTCGCCGAAGCTGGGGGCGTAGCCGTTGACGGCGAGGGAGCGCAGCAGGAAGGCGTCGAGGACGAGGTGCGGGGCGTGCTCGCCGCGGGCGAGGGTGCGCAGGGCGCCGACCAGCAGCAGGTACTGCTGCACGGCCGGCTCGCCCTCGTGGTCCGTGAACCGCTCCGCCGTCTCCAGCATCGCCGTACCGGCGGTGTACCGCGCGTAGTCGGTGACGATCCCGCCGCCGTACGGCGCGATGGTCTCGCTCTGTGTGCACAGCGGCAGCCCGCGCCCGACCAGCTCGCTGCCCCGCGCGAAGAACTGCACGTCGACGTGCGAGAAGGGCTCCAGCCGGGCCCCGAACTTCGACTTGGTCCGCCGCACCCCCCGCGCCACGGCCCGCACCCGCCCGTGCCCCCGCGTGAGCAAGGTGATGATCCGGTCGGCCTCACCGAGCTTCTGGGTACGCAGCACGATGCCGTCGTCGCGGAACAGGCTCATGCCGACATTCTCTCCTACGCCGGCCAGGCCTCCTTCAAGGTACCTCGCCCCGGCTGCGGGCGTTCGCGTAGGCAGTCGCCGCGCTGAGCCGCTCCGCGGCGGTGGCGGTGCGCAGGGCGTCCGTGCCGCAGTCCCACTCCTTCCCGCCGCCCACGGCTCTCAGCTGCACGTACGGCCCCTCGTGCCCCATGACGATCCCCACCTTCCCGCTGCGGGTGTCCACGACGTACGAGCCGATCGGCGGCTTCGGCGGCTTCTTCGACTTCATCGGCTTCCGGCCTTTTCCAGTGCGGCGTGCAATTGCATCACCGTGTGGTTCCCCGACCCCCTCGGGTTTCACTCTTTGCGACCCGCCGGCCGCACACTGCCTCTACACTCGGCAGATTCCCGCCGCACGCTCCGCGCGCAAATGCCATCACCGCACCCGGCGTCCAGCCACCGCCTCAGCGCCGGGCGAGGGGTTCCGGGGCCTCCTGGACCGCCCAGCCGTTGCCGTCGGGGTCCTGGAAGAAGAGGAAGGAGTTCCACGTCTCCTCGCCCCGGCCCGCCGCCCAGCCGGCGTCGGTCACATGCAGGACCGGGGTCACCTCGACCCCGCGTCCCGCGAGCTCGGCCCTGGCCGCCTCGATGTCCGTGACGCACAGCTGGAGTCCCTGCATGGCGCCCGGGGCCATCCGGAGCTGTCCCGGCGAGTCGGGCATCCCGGACTCCAGCACGATGGAGCAGCGGGAGCCGGGCGGTGTGAGCTGGACGAAGCGGCCGACGCCCTCGAAGAACGACGCGTCGATGTCGGCGCGGAAACCGCACTGGTCCTGGTAGAAGGCCTTGGCCCGGTCCAGGTCGGTGACCGGTACGACGATCAGCTCAAGGGTCCATTCCATGCGCGCACCTCCCCGGCCATGGTCCCCCGGCGCCCCGTCCC
Organism: Streptomyces sp. NPDC047706; assembly: GCF_043204795.1. NCBI lineage: Bacteria > Bacillati > Actinomycetota > Actinomycetes > Kitasatosporales > Streptomycetaceae > Streptomyces > Streptomyces sp. NPDC047706. The sequence goes on from NZ_JBIDCW010000025.1 coordinate 43,240, forward strand.
ATGCCCGTCGGCCGTACCGGCGGGCCGGCGCCGCGTCGCCTGCTTCGGCTCCCGGTGCGGGCCCCTCGGCTCGAAGACGTCCGGCAGGCAGGTCAGGCAGGCGGCCGGGATGCGCTCGCCGCGCACAAGGCCTCGTCGAGCGGCGCCGGCGGGTGCCTGTGACCGGTACGGCGCTGGTGACGCGCGCGGCACTGCCCGTCGGGGCGTTCGCGCTGACGGGCGGGGGGGGGCAAGGCGGACACCGCCACGCCGGGTCCGCCCGCCACCGCCCCGCCGGCCCCGGCGACCACCCCTCGGCCTGCCCGCGTCAGGGGGTACGACGCCGCCGCGCGGCTCGTCCGCGACTCCGGATAGGACGAGCACTGCACGCGGACGCTGCCGTGGCGACGCCCCCTCGCCCGGCCGGTCCTCTCCGCCACGGAAGTGAACCGCCGTCGCGCGCTGCGCGCCCTCCACGTCGCGGGCGCGCAGCGCGGAGATGATGGCGCGATGACGGTCAACGGTGAGCTCGGGGGACGGTTCGTCCGGGCGGTCACGGGCGTAGCCGCCGTCGCCGTGCCTGATCTCCGCGGTGTCGAGCGCCTGGAGCGCCGGGAGCCTGGGAGCGAGGATCAGCTGGACGATCTCGCGCCGTACCCGGCGGTCGCGCGGCTCCCCGGGCATGCGCCGCATCGCGCGCGCACCGGACGGAGCGCGTCCCACCCCGGGCGCCGAGCCGCGTCAACTCCCGCCGCTGCGCACTGCCCTTGGCGCGGCCCGTGGCAGATACGCCATTCGTGTGCGACCGCTTGACCGCCCCCACGGCCGCTCCTGTCGTCGCGCTCACCGCAGGACGTAGGACGTCGTATCTCCTCATCATCCGACTTGGCACCCGACCTGTCGTCCGGCGCGTCCGCCGCACCCCTCGCCGGCCGCCGGAGTGACGCGGACCCGTCCGACCGCCTCCCCCCACCACTCTTCGGAGGACCCGTGCGCGACGTGACCCACGACGTGCCGGCGCCGCACCGCCGGTCGTTCCTGAAGTACTCCGGCGCGCTCGGCGCTGCAGCCGCCGTCCCGGCGTCGCTGACGGCCTGTTCGGCGGGCCCCGAGTCCACGAACGACTTCGGTGACGGCGACGGCGCGAACCGGACGCTGACGGCGGTCATCGGCTACGGCAACGACGGGACCTGGGACCCGACGCAGACCGCGTCGGCGTTCTGCATGGCCGCCAACAACCACATCTACGAGGGCCTGCTCGACACCGACCCGATCTCCCGGGAGCCGTATCCCGCGCTGGCGACCCAGATGCCCGCGGACCCCGGCGGCACCTCCTGGAAGTTCACCCTGCGCCCGGGCGCCACGTTCCACGACGGCAAGCCGGTCACCGCGGACGACGTGGTCTTCGTCTTCGACCGGATCCTGGACCCGGACACCCAGACCCTGGCCAAGGGATTCTTCGAGCCCTGGCTGAAGGACGTACGGAAGATCGACGAGCGCAACGTCGAGCTCGTGCTGAAGTTCCCCTTCCCCGAAGGGGTCTCCCGGCTCACCCTGGCGAAGATCATGCCCCAGCACGTCTTCTCCCGGCCGGGCGCCTGGAACGACGCGATCGCGGGGCTGGCCGTGGGCTCGGGGCCGTACCGGCAGACCGCGCACCACCCGAAGTCCAACACCACCTTCGAGGCCTACGCCGGCTACAACGGGCCGCGCCGGCCCGCGTTCAAGAAGATGAACTGGCTGACGATCGTCGACGCCGCGCCCCGCGTCGCCAAGATCTCCGGCGGCAGCGCGGGCGCGCAGATCGCCGACAACATCCCGTACGCCAACATCGGGGTGCTGGAGAGCGGCGGCCTGACGGTGGCGGGCGGGGCCGGGATGAACAACCTGTTCCTGATGTTCAACACCGCGCACAAGCCGTTCGACGACGTACGGGTCCGGCAGGCCCTGCACTACGCCATCGACACCGAGAAGATCGTCGAGGTGGCCCTCAAGGGGCACGGCAAGCCGTCGTCGTCGTTCCTGGACGAGGCCAATCCGGCCTACCGGCGGGCGAAGACGGTCTACGACCACGACCCCGCCAAGGCGCGGGCGCTGCTGAAGGAGGCCGGAGTCGGCGGACTGCGGATCGAGATCCTCGCCGTGAACGTCAGCTGGATCGTCGACTGCCTGCCGACCATCAAGTCGTCCTGGGACGCGATCGGCGTGCGCACGACGCTGTCACCGCAGGAGACCACCGCCGTCTTCACCAAGCTGGACCAGAAACAGGACTACCAGGTGGTGGCCGCCGCCTCGAACCCCAACCAGTTCGGTCTCGACGCGGACCTGATCATGCGTTACAACCACGGCCCCGGGAACCTGTGGATGCGGTACGCCCGCTGGGCCGGCGAGCCGGTCGCCCGGCAGCTCTTCAAGGACATGGACCGGGCCACCCGCGAGCCGGACCCGGCCCGCAAGAAGGCGATGATCCAGGACTACGTCGACGTCGTCGCCGAGCAGGCCGTGCTCTACCCGGTCGTCCACAACGAGCTGATGACCGCCTGGGACCCGCGGGCGCTCGCCGGGATAAGGGCGCAGGCATACCCCGGGATCAACGTCCTCCGGGCCAGGTGGGCCTAGCCGGTGGTCGCCGTCGTCCGGATCCTGGCCCGCCGTGTCCTGCTGCTCGTGCCGCTGATGCTCGGCATCGTGCTGTTCGTCTTCCTGGTGATGCGGTTCTCGGACGTCGACCCGGCGTCCGCGTTCTTCCAGGGCGCCAACCCCACGCCCCAGCAACTGCACGACTTCCGGGAGGAGCACGGCCTGCTCGACCCGCTGCCGGTGCGCTACGTCGCCTTCGTCGGCGATCTGCTCCACGGCGACATGGGCACCAGCGCGCTCACCCGGGGCGAGGTGGTCGACCAGGTCATGACCGCGCTGCCGCTCACCATGCAACTCACCTTCCTGGGCCTCGGCATCGCGGTGGTGCTGTCGCTGGCCGGCGGGGTGATCGCCGCCATCTACCGGGACCGGCTCCCCGACCAGATCATCCGCGTGGTGTCCCTGACCGGTGTCGCCGCGCCCGGCTTCTGGCTGGCGCTTCTGATGATCCAGTACCTGGCGGTCGACCTGGGCTGGTTCCCCACCGGTGGCTACATCAACCCGCGGGACTCCGTCACCGGCTGGCTGAAGACGATGACGCTGCCCGCCCTCGCGCTGTCCCTGCCGGTCGCCGCGCAGCTGACCCGGATCGTGCGGACGGCGGTCGTCGAGGAGCTGGACAAGGACTACGTGCGCACGGCGATCGGCAGCGGGCTGCCGCCCCGGGTGGTGGTCGGCCGCAACGTCCTGCGCAACGCCCTGATCAACCCGCTGACGGTGCTCGGCCTGCGCGTCGGCTATCTGCTCGGCGGCGCGGTCGTCATCGAGACGATCTTCTCGCTGCCCGGCATGGGCAAGCTGATGATCGACGCCGTCAAGAACGGCGACCCCGCCGTCGTCCAGGGCGTCGTCCTGACCACGGCGATCGGCTTCGTGGTCGTCAACCTCGTCATCGACATCCTCTACCTGCTGGTCAACCCGCGACTGAGGGATGCCGCCTGATGTTCTCGCGCAAGAGCCTCACCGAGGCGCTCACCCGCCCCGGCGTCCGGCTGCGCGGCTGGCGCCGGCTGCCGCTGCTGTCGAAGGCCGCCGTCTGCTTCCTCGCCCTGGTGGTGCTGGTCGCGGTGTTCGCACCGCTGCTCGCGCCCTACGACCCGCTGGAGCAACTGCCGCCCGCCGACGGCACCGGACATCCGTCGGCCGGGCACTGGATGGGCCAGGACAGCCTCGGCCGGGACATCCTCAGCCGGTTGATGTACGGCGCCCGCTGGTCCCTCGCCATCGGACTCGGCGCCACCACCCTCGCGCTGCTGGTGGGCTCGCTGATCGGCGCGGTCGCCGCGACCTCACGCAAGGCGGTGGACGAGACGCTGATGCGCTGCCTGGACGTGGTGATGGCCTTCCCCGGGATCGCCCTGGCCGCCGTCCTGGTCGCCGTGTTCGGCGGCGGGATCGCGGTGCTGATCTGCGCCATCGCGTTCCTGTTCACCCCGCCGGTGGCCCGCGTCGTCCGGGCGAACATCCTCGACCAGTACGGCGAGGACTATGTGACGGCCGAACGCGTCATCGGCGCCCGCACCCCGCACATCGTGCTCAGGCACGTGGCCGTCAACTGCGCCGCGCCGGTGCTGGTGTTCTGCACGGTGCAGGTCGCCGAGGCCGTCGTCTTCGAGGCGTCGCTGTCCTTCATCGGGGCGGGCGTACGGCCGCCCGACCCGTCCTGGGGCAGCGTCATCGCGGACGGCAAGAACATGGTGCTGACCGGCGGCTGGTGGGCGACCGTGTTCCCCGGCCTGCTGATGCTGGTGACCGTGCTGTCGCTGAACATCCTCTCTGAGGGGGTGTCCGACGCGTGGGCGGCTCCCGCCCCCCGCGAGGTCGAAACCCCCGAGGACCGCCTGGAGACCCCCGAGCCCGGCAGCGGCAAGGTCACCCCGCTCCCCGGCCTCGCCGAGGCCGCCCTCCGGCTCCGCTCCCGCGCCCGCCCGCTGCCCGGCGGCGGGCCGGTGCTCGCCGTCGAGAACCTCGCCGTCGGCTTCCCCGCCCGGCACCACGGCGTGGACATCGTCGACGGCATCAGCTTCGAGGTGCGCGCCGGTGAGGTGCTCGGCCTGGTCGGCGAGTCGGGCTGCGGCAAGTCGCTGACCGCGCTGACCGTGATGGGCCTGCAGCCCGAGGGCGCCCGGGTGCGCGGCGAGGTCCGCTTCAACCAGCGGCCCCTGCTCACCGAGCCGATGCGGGTCCGCCGCAAGCTGCTCGGCCACGAGATGGCGATGATCTACCAGGACGCGCTGTCCTCGCTGAACCCGGCGATGACCATCCGCGCCCAGCTGAAGCAGGTCGTGCGGCGCGGCGGCCGGCGCAGCCCCGCCGAACTGCTCACCCTGGTCGGCCTCGACCCCGACCGCACCCTGCGCAGCTATCCGCACGAGCTCTCCGGCGGCCAGCGCCAGCGCGTCCTGATCGCCATGGCCCTCTCCCGCGACCCGAAGCTGATCGTCGCCGACGAGCCGACCACCGCGCTCGACGTGACCGTGCAGGCGCAGATCATGGAGCTGCTGCTCAGGCTGCGCGAGGAACTGGGCTTCGCGCTGATCCTGGTCTCGCACGACCTGGCGCTGGTCGCGGCCGTCACCGACCGGGTGGTGGTGATGTACGGCGGGCAGATCGTGGAGACCGGCGTGACCGCCGACCTGGTCGAGGCGCCGGCCCACCACTACACGCGCGGGCTGCTCGGCAGCGTGCTGTCGCTGGAGGGGGCCGCCGAGCGGATGACGCAGATCAAGGGCGTCGTACCGTCACCGGCGGACTTCCCGGCGGGCTGCCGGTTCGCGGACCGCTGCCCGATGGCGAGCGAGGTCTGCCGGACCACCACCCCCGGCCTCGCGGGTACCCGGACGCACACGGCCGCCTGCCACCATCCGGCGGTCCTGCTGGTGAACACCGGCGAGGCGGAGAGCGAGGTCGTCACGTGAGCGCACTGGTGGAACTCGCCGGCGTGCATGTCGTGCACAAGGCCCGCAGCGGCGGGCTGTTCACCCGCGACAAGGTGTACGCCCTGACCGGCGCCGACCTCGCCGTCGCGCCCGGTGAGACCGTCGGCGTGGTCGGTGAGTCCGGCTGCGGCAAGTCGACGCTGGCGAAGGTGCTGGTGGGCGTGCAGCCGCCGACGTCCGGGACGGTGTCCTTCCAGGGCCGCGACCTGTGGGCCATGGCGCCCGGCGAACGCCGGACGGCCGTCGGCAGCCACACCGGCATGATCTTCCAGGACCCGTCGACCGCCCTGAACCGGCGGCTGACGGTACGGCAGATCCTGCGCGACCCCCTGGACGTGCACGGGCGCGGCACGGCCGCCCGGCGGGAGGAGCGGGTGCGGGAGCTGATGGCGCTGGTCGGCCTGCCGAAGGCACTGGCCGACGGGCTGCCCGGCCAGCTCTCCGGCGGGCAGCGGCAGCGCGTCGCCATCGCCCGCGCTCTCGCCCTCGACCCCGAGCTGGTGGTGGCCGACGAGCCGACCAGCGCGCTGGACGTGTCGGTGCGCGCCCAGATCCTCAACCTGCTGCTGGACCTGAAGGAACGCCTGGGTCTTGCACTGGTGTTCGTGTCGCACGACATCCAGACGGTGCGGCGGATGAGCGACCGGGTGATCACCATGTACCTCGGCCGGATCGTGGAGGTGGCCCCGGCCGGCCGGGTCACGGACCGGGCCCGGCACCCGTACACCCGTGCCCTGTTCTCCGCGACCCCCGGCATGCTCGACCCCATCGACCCGATCCCGCTGGCCGGGCCGGTGCCGTCGGCGACCCGGCCGCCCAGCGGGTGCCCGTTCCGCACCCGCTGCTGGAAGGCCGACGGGGAGTGCGCCACGTCGATGCCGGGATTCTCCGACGCGGCCACTCCTACGCATCGTTTCCGCTGCCACCATCCGGTGGGAGAGGAAGAGTCGACCCGAGAACTCGTCGGCCAGGCTCAGGCACCAAAGGAACCCACATGACCTTCACCTCACCGCTGACCGGTGTCGTCCCGCCCGTGTGCACACCCCTGACACCGGACCGCGAGGTGGACGTCCGCTCGCTGCTCAGGCTGGTCGACCATCTGGTGGCCGGTGGTGTGCACGGGCTGTTCGTGCTCGGCTCCACCTCGGAGGCGGCCTACCTCACCGACCGGCAGCGCGCCCTCGTCGTCGAGACCGTGGCCGCTCACCTCGGCGGGCAGCTCCCGTTGCTCGCCGGCGCCATCGACATGACGACCCCGCGCGTCCTGGACCACGTCCGGGCGGTCACGGAGGCCGGCGCGGACGCGGTCGTCGTCACCGCGCCCTTCTACACCCGCACCCACCCGGCGGAGATCGCCCGCCACTACCGCCTCGTCGCCGCCGCCTGCCCGGTCCCCGTCCTGGCGTACGACATCCCGGTCGCCGTCCACAGCAAGCTCCCCGCCGAGCTGGTCCTGGAGCTGGCCGCCGAGGGGGTGCTGGCCGGGCTGAAGGACTCCAGCGGGGACCTGACCGGCTTCCGCCAGATCGTCAACGGCGTCCAGGCCCACCACGGCACCCTGGCCTTCAGCGCGCTGACCGGCTCCGAGACCCTCGTGGACGCCGCCCTGACGCTCGGCGCGGACGGCGCGGTACCCGGCCTGGCGAACGTCGACCCGCACGGCTACGTCCGGCTGTTCCAGCTGTGCCGGGCCGGCGACCTGGAACGCGCCCGTGCCGAACAGGAGCGGCTGTGCGCCCTGTTCGCGCTGGTCGGCGTCGGTGCCCCCGCCCGGATGGGCGGGAGCTCCTCGGCGCTGGGCGCCTTCAAGGCGGCGCTGCACCTGCGCGGGGTCATCGACTGCCCTGCGACGGCTGAGCCGCAGGTGCCGCTGTCACCGGAGGAGGTCGAGCGGGTCGGCAAGTTCCTGGCGGCGGCGGGGCTGCACTGACGGCGGCCGGTAGTGCATTGCCAGGTTCTGGATCTTCTTGTGGTGAGGGTTCGGCCAGCTGGTGCGGGTGCCGGTCCAGCGCTGCAGCAGGCCCTGGAATGCGTCCAGGACTTGGTGAGGGTTGGCCCGGCGTCTGGGCTCTGGGCCGAGCCGCCGGAGGGCGAGCACAGCCCGGGCGGCGGTGGAGCGGGGGACATCGTGATGTCGGCCGCTCCATGTGCGGCCTTCGAAGTGGTCCAGCCCAGACCGTGCTTTTCTGGAACGGCTGCTTCTGATTCGCCTGCCATTTGACCTTACTTGACCTTCACTTGGCGGCTACCTTTACGCTGCAACTGAAGATCAGCTTTGGGTGGGGTGGCACGGATGTGGGTTGCCCTGCGGGTCGCGGGCGGAGACGTAGAGCGTGCCGTCGGGGAGTTCGGCGGCCGTGCTCTCGTTGGCGTTGTCGTGGCCGTCGTAGGAGGTGTCCACGAAGCCCAGCCGCCAGGTGAGGCCGCCGTCGTCGCTGTAGAGGGCGTGGGCGCCGTAGTACTTGGGTTCCTGACCGGTGTCGGTGGACCCGGCGGGCGGCGTGGCGGAGTGGTTGGCGGGGACCACCAGGCGGCCGGCGTGCCGGCCGTGGGTGAGGGCGACGGCGTGCCCGGGACCGGTGGCGTACCAGCGCCAGCCGGCCCGCTTCACCGTCCTGGTGATCTCCCGTGGCGGGCTGAAGCTGCGCCCGTCGTCGCCGCTGCGCTGCACGAACACCCGGCGGCTCTGTGCCGGCGTCACTTCGCCGCGCATGATCTGCGCCTCCGTCACGGCGCCGCTGTTGTAGGAGGTGAGCAGCACGACGGTGCCGGTGCGCGGGTCGACGACGGGTGCCGGGTTGCCGCGGGTGTCGCCCTGCCCGGCGGCCACGACCGTCCGCGGGCCCCAGGTGCAGCCGCCGTCGGTGGAGCGGCGCACGAGCACGTCGATGTCGCCGGAGTCGCCGGCGCCGCCGCGCCGGCCCTCGGCGAACGCCAGGACGGTACCGGCGCGGGTCGTGACGGCCACCGGGATGCGGTAGGTGTCGTAGCCGCCCTTTCCCGCGGTGTAGGGCACGGAGGAGGTGCAGCGGGCCGCGGACGCGGTGGGGGTGCCGGTGAACGGGCTGGACAGGAGCGGGACGAGGACGGCTGCGGCGGTCAGGAAGGCACGTCTGGGACGTCTCATCGGGCGGGCTCCTCGGGGTCGGTGACGGTGTGTCAGTCACATCGTTCCCCGGGAGACCGGCCCGCCCTGGCAGGCCGCGGCGACCGGTCGCGGGTGTCAGGAGGGCGTGCGGGCCGTGGCCAGCAGGCGGGTCACCTCGTCCGAGGTGATGGTGAGGGCGGCTCCGACGGTGGCGAGGACCTCGCGTTCGGCGGCGGTGTAGGGGCCGTCGGCGAGTGCGATGCGGGCGCCCTGGAGGAGGATCGACTCACGGCCCGCGGGGGCCAGGTGCGGGGCGAGCGGGTCGAGGGCCTCGTGCAGCTCTATGGCCAGCCCCGGGCCGCAGGGCTGACCGCAGACCCGGCCGGTGTCCGCGGCGAGCGCCTCGACGAGGGCGTTCAGCTGCTCCTCGGTGCAGTCCTCGAAGCCGGCCGCGCGGACCGCGCCGGCGGCCGCGGCGAGCGACGGGCGGGTGCGGGTGCCCTCCGCGGCCAGCACCGCGAGGGCGACGGTGTGCACGGCGTCGCGGAGCATCGCGGAGAATCGGGTCGTGGTGGGGTGGTCGAGGACGTCGGTGCCGAAGTGCCGGCGGCAGGCCGCGCACTCCACGACGGGCCCGGTGTCGCCGCGCCGCAGCACGGGCAGGCCGAGCAGGGTGAAGCGGCGACGCCCGGTCAGCCGCTGGTAGTTGCGGTCGCCCCCGCAGCCGGGGCAGAAGAACTCGCCGTCCCCGACGGCCGTCCACGCGGTGCGGGTGCCCAGTACGCGCACCCGCCTGGCGGCACGGCCGTTTCGTCCCCGGACTGGCAGCACGTCGCACCTCCGTAACCCCACGGCAACATCGCCGCGCTGGCGTGATGTTAGCCACATCCGTGAGGCGGAGTCAGCACCCCGGACGAGACCTCTCCGTGACCTGGCCGGTAACCGACGGGGCCCCGCCCGCCGGAAATCGGCGGACGGGGCCCGAAACGCCCGGTCAGAGGGGTCAGCGAGCCGCCCGGTTGACGGCCGAGACGACCGCCTTCAGTGACGCACGTGTCGTGTTCGCATCGATGCCGATCCCCCAGAGGACCTTGTCGTCGATCGCGCATTCGATGTACGAGGCGGCCTGGGCCGAGGCGCCCTCGCTCATGGTGTGCTCCTGGTAGTCCAGCAGCCGTACGTCGATGCCGATGGACTGCAGGGCGTCGAAGAACGCCGAGATCGGGCCGTTGCCGGTGCCGGACAGGACGGTGTCCTCGCCGTCGACGGTGGCCTCGACGGTGAGCTCGTCCACGCCGTCCGTGTCGGTCGTCGACTGTCCCGTCCTGACCTGGATCCGGCCCCACGGGTTCTCCGGGTTCGGCAGGTACTCGTCCTCGAAGATCGCCCAGATGTCCTTCGGCGTGACCTCGCCGCCGTCGGCGTCCGTCTTCGCCTGGATGATCTTCGAGAACTCGATCTGCATCCGGCGCGGCAGGTCCAGCTTGTGCTCGTTCTTCAGCACGTACGCGACGCCGCCCTTGCCGGACTGCGAGTTCACGCGGATGACCGCCTCGTAGGAGCGGCCCACGTCCTTGGGGTCGATCGGCAGGTACGGGACCGCCCACTCGATGTCGTCGACGGTGACGCCCCTGGCCGCCGCGTCGGCCTCCATGGCGTCGAAGCCCTTCTTGATGGCGTCCTGGTGGGAGCCGGAGAAGGACGTGTAGACCAGGTCGCCCACGTACGGGTGGCGCGGGTGGACCTCCATCTGGTTGCAGTACTCCCACGTGCGACGGATCTCGTCGATGTCGGAGAAGTCGATCTGCGGGTCGACACCCTGCGAGAACAGGTTCATGCCCAGGGTGACCAGGTCGACGTTGCCGGTGCGCTCGCCCTGCCCGAACAGGCAGCCCTCGACCCGGTCGGCGCCGGCCATCAGCGCCAGCTCGGCCGCCGCCACGGCCGTACCGCGGTCGTTGTGCGGGTGGACGGACAGGCAGACGTGCTCACGGCGGGAGAGGTGGCGGCCCATCCACTCGAAGCGGTCGGCGTGCGTGGAGGGCGTGGAGCGCTCGACGGTGGCGGGCAGGTTCAGGATGATCTCGCGGCCGGGACCCGGCTGCCAGACGTCCATGACCGCCTCGCAGACCTCCAGCGCGAAGTCCAGCTCGGTGTCGGTGAAGATCTCGGGGCTGTACTGGTAGCCGAACTCGGTCTCCGCGTCGAGCAGCTTGTCCGCGTACTCCATGACCAGCCGGGTGCCGTCGACGGCGATCTGCTTGATGTCGTCCTCGGAGCCGCGGAAGACGACCCGGCGGAAGACCGGAGCGGTGGCGTTGTACAGGTGCACGGTGGCCCGCCTGGCGCCCTTCAGGGACTCGACGGTGCGCTCGATGAGGTCCTCACGCGCCTGCGTGAGCACCGAGATCGTGACGTCGTCCGGGATGGCGTTCTCGTCCTCGATGATCGAGCGCACGAAGTCGAAGTCGGTCTGGCCGGAGGCCGGGAAACCGACCTCGATCTCCTTGTAGCCCATCCGGACCAGCAGATCGAACATCGCGCGCTTACGGGCCGGCGACATGGGGTCGATCAGCGCCTGGTTGCCGTCGCGCAGGTCGGTGGAGAGCCAGCGGGGGGCAGCGGTGATCCGGTTCTGCGGCCAGGTACGGTCGGGGATGTCGACCTGGTCGTAGCGACCGTACTTGTGGATCGGCAGGGAACTGGGCTGCTGGCGATTTGCCATGGTGGCGTGGGCTCCTCGAGAAATCCGGTGGGATCCGGGGTCCGGAAGGACGGCCGACGACGCAACGCCAAGCTCCGCGGGGAGGGAGTCGGCCTCGACTACAGGCCCTCGCCGCGGCAGCTAAGAAGAAGCAGCCCGAAACGCATGATGCACAGCATGCTAGTCGAGCCCCTCACAAACGTGCGGTTCCGTATCAGTATGCGGGATCCGGAGGTATTCGCGGGGCGCGGGGAACGACGCGAGAACCACCCGCACACCCGCACACCCGCACACCCGCACACCCGCAGCCAATAACACAGCGCGACCACCCCCCACCCGCACATCCCCACATTTCACCAATCAAGGTTGCGGATAGTGACACTCCGACGACTCGGTGCCAAGGTGCGGAGCATGACTCGCGTCTTCTGCACGATCGTGCCCCCGCACGTCCTCGACAAGCTCGCCCGGTCCGAGGACCCGGCCCTGTCCGGCCCCGCCCGCCGGACCCTCCAGCGTGACGCCTACGAGCGCACCCACCGCCGCCTCACCACGGTCATCGGCGCGCCCACCGTCACCCCGCCCGCCGCAGCCGCCGAAGGCAAACCGCACCGCACGATCTACGACGCCCAGCACCGCACGGGCCTGCCCGGGAAGAAGGTCCGCGACGAGGGTGACGAGCCCGGCAGGGACGCCACGGTCAACCGCGCCTACGCCGGCCTCGGCGCCACCTTCGAGCTGTTCCTCAAGGCCTACGGCCGCGACTCGATCGACGGCTGCGGCCTCCCCCTCGACGCGACCGTGCACTACGACGAGGAGTACAACAACGCCTTCTGGAACGGCGAGCAGATGGTCTTCGGTGACGGGGACGGCGAGATCTTCCTCGACTTCACCCTTCCGATCGACGTCATCGGCCACGAACTCGCCCACGGCGTGACCCAGTACACGGCGAACCTCACCTACTTCGGCCAGCCCGGCGCCCTCAACGAGTCCGTCTCCGACGTCTTCGGCGCGCTGATCAAGCAGTACACGCTCGGCCAGACCGCCGCCGAGGCCGACTGGCTGATCGGCGCCGGCCTGCTCGCCCCGCGGGTGAGCGGGGTGGCCCTGCGCTCGATGAAGGCCCCGGGCACGGCGTACGACGACGACGTGCTCGGCAAGGACCCGCAGCCCGCGACGATGGACGCGTACGTGCGCACCGGGCGCGACAACGGCGGTGTCCACATCAACTCCGGGATCCCCAACCACGCCTTCTACCTCGCCGCCACCGCCCTCGGCGGGCACGCCTGGGAGCGGGCGGGGCAGGTCTGGTACGACGTGCTGACCGGCGGCGAGCTGAAGGAGGACGCCATGTTCGCCGAGTTCGCCACGCTGACCGTCTCCGCCGCGAAGGCGCGCTTCGGCGACGGCAGCGACGAGCTGCGGGCGGTGGCCAAGGCATGGGAGCAGGTCGGCGTGCGGACGCTGTAGGCCCGTACCCCTCCTCACGGCGGCCAGGTTCGTACTAGACAGGGGTCCATGCGTATTCAGGTGCGGCGTACGGGCGGTTTCGCGGGCATCGAGCGGCAGGCCGAGGTGGACACCTCGGGGCGGCCGGACGCGCCCGAGTGGCACGCGCTCGCCGAGCGGGCGCTCATGGCGGGCCGGGGCGCGCCGCCCGCCGGGGTGCCGGACGGGTTCAGCTACCGGATCACCGTGGACGGCAGGACGGTGTATTGCGCGGACCCCCGGCTGACCGAGGAGCAGCGCCGGCTGATCGCGAGGGTGCTGAAGGAAGGGGCGTGACTCCCCGCCTCACAACTCCCGCTTCACACGCAGGCGTTGACTTCCGTTACCGGCGGTACCGATGATCCGCGGATGGCGACGAACCCCGTACCCCCGTTCCCGGCCGGCTTCCTGTGGGGCGTCTCGACCTCCGCGCACCAGATCGAGGGCGCGGCCGAGCTGCGCGAACCGTCCGTGTGGGACGCGTTCACGGCCCAGCCGGGACGGGTCAAGGACGGCTCCACCGCACAGGTGGCCTGCGACCACTACCACCGCTACCGCGAGGACGTGGCGCTCCTGGCCGGCCTGGGGGTGGACGCGTACCGCTTCTCGGTCTCCTGGCCGCGGGTCCGCTCGGCCGGCGGCCTCGGGTTCTACGACCGGCTGGTGGACGAGCTGTGCGGGGCGGGCGTACGGCCGGTCCCGACGCTCTTCCACTGGGATCTGCCCGCGGGGCTCGACTGGCTGGAGCGGGACACGGCGGCACGGTTCGCGGAGTACGTGGCGGTGGTGGCCGAGCGGCTCGGGGACCGGGTCACGAAGTGGATCACCCTCAACGAGCCCGCCGAGCACACACTGCTGGGTCACGCCCTCGGTGTCCACGCGCCCGGCCGGCGGCTGCTGTTCGACGCGCTGCCGGTCGCCCACCACCAGCTCCTGGCACACGGGCTGGCGGTGCGGGCCCTGCGGGCGGCAGGCGCGGCGGACGTCGGGATCGCCAACTCGCACGGACCGGCCTGGCCCGCGTCGCGGGAGAGCGCCGACGTGGCGGCGGCGGACTTCTACGACACCCTGGTGAACCGGCTGTTCGCGGACCCGCTGCTGCTGGGCGAGTACCCCGCGGGGATCGGGGAGCTGATGCCGGGGGACGTGGCGTCCGACCTGAAGGTGATCTCGGAGCCGGTCGACTGGTACGGGATCAACTACTACGCGCCGACCCGGGTCGGGGCGCCGGAGGGCACGGAGATCGAGTTCGGCGGGGTGCGGCTGCCGGCCGAACTGCCCTTCTCGGTGCGGGAGATCGAGGGCGTTCCGGTCACGGACTTCGGCTGGCCTGTGGTGCCGGAGGCACTGACCGAGCTGCTCACCGGGTTCCGGGACCGGTACGGCGAACGGCTGCCGCCGGTGGTGATCACCGAGAACGGGTGCTCGTACGAGGGGCTCGACGACCAGGCGCGGATCGCCTATCTGGACGGCCATGTGCGGGCGCTGCACGCGGCGCTGGCGGCGGGCGTGGACGTGCGCGGCTACTTCGTGTGGTCGTTGCTGGACAACTTCGAGTGGGCCGAGGGGTACGCCCGGCGGTTCGGGCTGGTCCACGTGGACCACGAGACGCTGCAGCGCACGCCGAAGGCCTCGTACCGCTGGTTCGCAGAGCTGCTGCGGGCCCAGAGATGAAGGTCGTCCCGGCGGCTCTCGCCGAGCCCGTGGCGCGGGTCGGCCGTGGCTGGACGGCCTCACTGGCGCTGGCCAACGGGGCGGTCTGGGTGGGCTGGTACGGCCCCCTGCAGATCCTGCTCGCGATGCAGGCGGAGGACTTCGCGCCCGGCACCGGCATGTCCAAGGAGACGCTGCTGGCGTGGGTGACGGGCGCGGGCGCGGCGGTGTCGCTGGTGGCGAACCCGGTGTGGGGCGCGCTGTCCGACCGTACGACGTCCCGGCTGGGCCGCCGTACGCCGTGGATCGTGGCCGGCGCGGCCGGCGGGGCGCTGTCGCTGCTGGTGCTCGCTGCCGCGGGCGGGCTGTGGGCGATGGTGGCGGGCTGGTGCCTGGTGCAGCTGACGCTGAACGCGGCGTTCGCGGCGGTGACGGCGGCGGTGCCGGACCGGGTGCCGCGGCTGCAGCGCGGCGCGGTGGGCGGCTGGCTGGGGGCCGCGCAGATCCTGGGCGTGGTCGGCGGTACGGGGCTCGCGACGGCGGCGGGCGGGGTCGGGGCCGGATACGTGGCGTGCGCCGTGTTCGTGACGGTGGGGGTGCTGCCGTATGTGCTGGGCCGTGCGGATCTGCGGCTCGCGGTGACGGACCGGCCCCCGTGGTCGTGGCGGGGGTTTCTGGCGGGTTTCCGGCTGAGCCCGAGGCGCCACCCCGACCTGGCCTGGGCCTGGCTGACCCGGTTCCTGATCAACCTCAGCAACGCGCTGGTGCTTCTCTACCTCCTCTACTACCTGCGCGACCGCCTGCACCACGAGGACCCGGAGGCGGGGGTGCTGATCCTGACCGCGGTGAACGGGGTGACGCTGCTGACCACCGTCGTCGCCGGCGGCGTCTGGTCGGACCGGGTGGGGCGGCGCAAGCCGTTCGTGATCTGGTCGGGGGTGCTGATGGCGGTGGCCACGGCGCTGCTCTCGGGCTGGCAGACCTGGCCGGGCGCGATCGTCGCGGCGGCGGTGCTGGGCATCGGCTTCGGCGTGTTCACGTCGGTGGACTTCGCGCTGATGACCGACGTGCTGCCTGCGGCGCTGGACCGCGGCAAGGACCTGGGCGTGATCAACGTGGCCAACGCGCTCCCACAGGTCGCGGCGCCCGCCCTGGCCGCCCCGATCGTCACGCATCTCGGCGGCTACCGGGTGCTGTACCTGGTGGCCGCCGGGATCGGGCTGGCGGGGGCACTGCTGGTGCGCCGGATCAGGGGCGTCGACTGACGGCTCAGAAGCCCAGCTTGCGCAGCTGCTTCGGGTCGCGCTGCCAGTCCTTGGCCACCTTCACGTGCAGGTCCAGGAAGACCGGCGTCCCGAGCAGCGCCTCGATCTGGCGGCGGGACTTGATGCCGACCTCCTTCAGGCGCCGGCCCTTGGGGCCGATGATGATGCCCTTCTGGCTGGGGCGCTCGATGTAGACGTTGGCATGGATGTCGAGCAGGGGCTTGTCGGCGGGGCGGTCCTCACGCGGGAGCATCTCCTCCACGACGACGGCGATGGAGTGCGGCAGCTCGTCACGCACGCCCTCCAGCGCGGCCTCCCGGATCAGCTCCGCGATCATGACCTGCTCGGGCTCGTCGGTCAGATCGCCCTCGGGGTAGAGCGCCGGGCCCTCGGGGAGCAGCGGGACGAGGAGGTCCGCGAGCAGGTTCACCTGCTTGTCCCCCACCGCCGACACCGGCACGATCTCCGCCCACTCGATGCCCAGCTCCTTGCCGAGCTGATCGACCGCGATGAGCTGCTCGGCCAGGGCCTTGCTGTCGACCAGGTCGGTCTTCGTGACGATCGCGACCTTGGGCGACTTCTTGATCCCGGCGAGTTCCTTGGCGATGAACCGGTCACCGGGGCCGATCTTCTCGTTCGCCGGCAGGCAGAAGCCGATCACGTCGACCTCGGCCCAGGTCGTACGCACCACGTCGTTGAGCCGCTCGCCGAGCAGTGTGCGCGGTTTGTGCAGCCCGGGGGTGTCCACCAGGATCAGCTGTGCGTCGGGCCGGTGCACGATGCCCCGGACCGTGTGCCGCGTGGTCTGCGGCTGGTTCGCGGTGATCGCGACCTTCTGCCCGACCAGTGCGTTCGTGAGGGTGGACTTGCCCGCGTTGGGGCGGCCCACGAAGCAGGCGAAGCCGGCCCGGTGGACAGTCTCGGCCGGCTGCTCGGATGACGGGGTACGAACGCTCATGGCGCCCATTCTCCCTGATCGCCGAAGCCCGACGTACCGCGATTCCCGGCTGGCGGGCGGGCGCGGCCCCGGCGCCCGGTCACGTCCTGGGCCGCGCCCGCCCGAGGGCTCAGTCGAACACGAACGGGCCCGGCGACTGCGGCCCCGTCGCCTTGCAGGTGATGGTGATGCCGAAGACGGTCATCCGCAGCGAGCCGCCGTAGGCCTCCAGGCTGTCGCCGGAGGCCACGGTGCCGCTGAGCGGTCCCACGGTGACGGGGTCGCCGGCGGCCATCGCCGGGTTCTCCCTGCCGCTGAAGACGGTGCTGCCGCCACCGCCCTTGACCAGGGTGAGCGTGGACGCGACGGAGTCGGCCCCGAGACCGATCGGGGCGGTGATCTCGGTGGAGGTCAGGGTCATGGTGGCCGCCGTGCCGTCCTGCGTGGCGGTGAGGGTGGCCTCGCCGCCGCCGAAGCCGGAGCAGTCGGCGGTGAGGGTCGCCGACCCCGGCGTGACCGCCAGGGCCGCGGGCGCGAGGAGGACGCCGGTGACCGCGAGGGCGCCGATCGTCAGTGCCGCACCGGAGGCGATGCGCATGCCTTTCATGGGGGGTTCCCTTCCCGTCGGGGGGATGCCATGTGGGGAATGGTCGGGAGGAACGCCGGCGGACCACCCGGGCAGCGGGGTGCGGGCGCGCTGCGCGAGCTCGGAAGCTGACGGTCCGTCGGAACTTACGGTTCCATTGATGCGCGAGTGGTGCACGACGGCAAGGCGTATTTCCGGCCTCCGTGGGGCCGGGGCGGAGGCGTGGGGCGGAGGCCTGGAGGCGGCAGCAGCCCCCAGCGCCGGTTCAGCCTGCTTCAGGTCGCTTCAGGTCGCTTCAGGTCGCTTCAGCAGCTTCCGGGCGCTCAGGAGCTTTCCGGGCGCTCAGCAGCTTCCGCCGCGCTCCAGATCCGCTTCCACACGCTTCAGCCCGCGGAGACAGTCAGCCGCACGGCTCCGTCCGGCCCGGCCACCAGCACCGGCGTGCCCGCGCCGCCCAGATCCCGTACGGCCGCCAGGTCCTCCGCCGACGCGGCGTCGGCCTCCGTGACGACCGCCGCCGCCTCCAGCGACTTCGCGCCCGACGCCACCGCCATGGCCACCGCCGTCCGCAGGGCGCTGAGCTTCAGCGAGTCCAGGCCCACGGTCCCGGCGACATACGTACGCCCCGTCTCGTCCCGCACCGCGGCCCCCTCGGGGACGCCGTTGCGGGCCCGGGCCGAGCGGGCCAGGGTGACGATCTTGCGGTCCTCGGGGGCGAGTGCGTTGCTGTCGGTCATGCCCTGAGCATACGGAGCCTGGCGGCCCGGTTCAGGGGCGGTCCAGGCGCAGCCGTTCGGCGCGCGGCAGACCGGCCACCACCAGGTCGTAGGAGTCCTCGATCAGCTCCTCGACCAGCCGCGCGGGGAGCGCGCCGTCCACCGTGACGGTGTTCCAGTGCCGCTTGTTCATGTGCCAGCCGGGAACGATGAGGCCGGGGTGGTCGGCGCGCAGACGCACCGCGTCCTCGGGGTCGCACTTGAGGTTCACCGTGAGCGGGCGGGCGTCCAGGCCGGCCAGGGCGAACATCTTGCCCAGCACCTTGAACACGGAGACCTCGGGGCCGAACGGGAACTCCTCGACGGCCGCGTTGAAGGACAGGCAGAGGGCGCGCAGCTGCTGGGGGGTCACTCCGGCTTCGTCTCCTCCTGCACCGGATCCTCCGGGGCCACCGGCTCCACCAGCACGGTCACGATCTTGTTCCGGCGTCCGGCGGCGGCCTCCGCGGTCAGCCGCAGTTCCCGGCCGTCCGGCAGCTCGACCACGGACGTGGCCCCGGCGATGGGGACCCGGCCCAGCGCCTTGGCCAGCAGCCCGCCGACCGTCTCCACGTCCTCGTCGTCGTACGACTCCAGCCCGTACAGCTCGCCGAGGTCACCGATGTCGAGGCGGGCGGTGACCCGGTGGCGGTCCTGGCCCAGGGGCTCCACGGGCGGCAGTTCCCGGTCGTACTCGTCGGTGATCTCGCCGACGATCTCCTCCAGGATGTCCTCGATGGTCACGATCCCGGCCGTGCCGCCGTACTCGTCGATCACGACGGCGACGTGGTTGTGCTCCTTCTGCATCTCGCGCAGCAGGTCGCCGGCGTTCTTGGTGTCCGGCACGAAGAACGCGGGCCGCATGGCCGTCGAGACCAGCTCGGTCTCGGCGTCCCGGCTGATGTGCGTCTTGCGGACGAGGTCCTTCAGGTACACGATCCCGACGATGTCGTCCTCGCTCTCCCCGGTGACCGGGATCCGCGAGAAGCCGGACCTGAGCGCGAGCGTCAGGGCCTGGCGGATGGTCTTGTAGCGCTCGATGACGACCAGGTCGGTGCGCGGGACCATCACCTCCCGCACGAGGGTGTCGCCCAGCTCGAAGACCGAGTGCACCATGCGGCGCTCGTCGTCCTCGATCAGGGACTCCGCCTCGGCGAGGTCGACCAGGGCGCGCAGCTCCGCCTCCGAGGCGAAGGGGCCGCGCCGGAAGCCCTTGCCGGGGGTCAGGGCGTTGCCGATGAGGATCAGCAGGGACGGGATCGGGCCCATGATCCGGGCCAGCGGGACCAGGACGTAGGCCGCCGCGGTGGCCGTGTTCAGCGGGTGCTGACGGCCGATGGTGCGCGGGGAGACGCCGACGGCGACGTACGACAGGAGGACCATGACCGCGATGGCGATCAGCAGCGCCTCGGTGGTGCTGTCGAACTCGTTCAGGCAGGCGTACGTGACCAGCGCGGCCGCGGCCATCTCGCAGGCCACGCGGACCAGCAGCGCCACGTTGAGGTAGCGGGTGGGGTCGGCGGCCACCTGGGCGAGCTTCGCGCCGCCGCGCCGGCCGGAGCGCACCGCCTCCTCGGCGCGGAAGCTGGAGACGCGGGCGAGGCCGGCCTCCGCGCAGGCGGCGAGCCAGGCGACGACGACCAGCGCGACGGCGCCGGTGATCAGCGGGATGCTCATGACACGGTGGGGGCCGGGGAGGGGCCGGTGAGACCCGTCTCGGCGCGCCAGCCGTCCACGATGGCTGCCTGGAGGCCGAACATCTCGGCCTTCTCGTCGGGTTCCTCGTGGTCGTACCCGAGCAGGTGCAGCACTCCGTGGACGGTCAGGAGCTGGAGCTCCTCGTCCATGGAGTGCTGCGTCGGGGCCTCGGCCCCCTGCTTGGCGGCGACCTCGGGGCACAGCACGATGTCACCGAGCAGGCCGCTGGGCGGCTCGTCCTCGTCCTTCGACGGCGGGCGCAGCTCGTCCATCGGGAACGACATGACGTCGGTCGGGCCTGGCAGGTCCATCCACTGGATGTGCAGCTGCTCCATGGCGTCGGCGTCCACGACGATCACCGAGAGCTCGGACAGCGGGTGGATGCGCATCCTCGCGAGCGCGTAGCGGGCGATGTCGAGGATCGCCTGCTCGTCGACCTCGGTTCCGGACTCGTTGTTGACGTCGATCGACATGGTCGTGCTGGTCTACTTCCCTCTGGTCTTCTTGGCGCCGGTCCTGCCACGGCCGCCCTTGTGGGCGCCGTTCTCCGTGCCGTTCTCGCTGTCGAACTTCTCGTACGCGTCGACGATACGGCCCACGAGCTTGTGCCGGACGACATCGTGGGACGACAGCCGGGAGAAGTGGACGTCCTCGACGCCCTCCAGGATCTCCTGCACCTGCCGCAGACCGGACTTGGTGCCGCCGGGCAGGTCGACCTGGGTCACGTCACCCGTGATCACGATCTTCGAGTCGAAGCCGAGGCGGGTGAGGAACATCTTCATCTGCTCGGGGCTCGTGTTCTGGGCCTCGTCCAGGATGATGAAGGCGTCGTTCAGGGTGCGGCCACGCATGTATGCCAGCGGAGCCACCTCGATGGTCCCCGCCGCCATCAGCCGCGGAATGGAGTCCGGGTCGATCATGTCGTGCAGCGCGTCGTAGAGCGGGCGCAGATAGGGGTCGATCTTCTCGTAGAGCGTGCCGGGCAGGAAGCCCAGACGCTCGCCGGCCTCGACCGCCGGGCGGGTCAGGATGATGCGGTTGACCTGCTTGGACTGCAGGGCCTGCACGGCCTTGGCCATGGCGAGGTAGGTCTTGCCGGTGCCGGCGGGGCCGATGCCGAAGACGATCGTGTGCTTGTCGATCGCGTCGACGTAGCGCTTCTGGTTGAGGGTCTTGGGCCGGATCGTGCGACCGCGCGAGGACAGGATGTTCTGGGTGAGCACCTGGGCCGGCGTCTCTTCCGTGCCCTCGCCGTTCTCCGTCGCCCGGAGCATGGCGATCGAGCGTTCCACTGCGTCCTCCGTCATCGGCTGCCCGGTGCGGAGCACCAGCATCATCTCGTCGAACAGGCGCTGGACGAGGGCGACTTCCGCCGCGGGTCCGACCGCGCTGATCTCGTTGCCCCGGACGTGGATGTCGGCCGCCGGGAAGGCCTTCTCGATCACGCGCAGGAGGGCGTCGCCGGACCCCAGGACGGTCACCATGGGGTGCTGGGCGGGGACGGTGAAGTGTGCTCTCGCCTGCCCCTGCGCGGGGGTGTGAGCTGTGGGTGTCTGAGTCATGGGCCGGCGCTGAAGGCCTGCAGGTCCTCCTCGATACGACTCGCCTGCCACAAGGGCGGCCTGGCGACTTCCAGAGTACGCCGGAGGACTGACATCGCCGTAGGGCTTTTCCGCGCGCCGTGCGGCACACGGGCCCGGGGGACGGGGTCAGGCGGACCGGCCGAAGCCGATCGTGGGGACCGCGCGGCGCAGCGGCCAGGGGCGCGCCGTGGCGGGGATCAGGTCCTCCAGAAAGGCGTACCGGCGCAGTGCCGCGGGCTCCTGGTCGTCGTACGACTGGACCTTGCGCCACCAGGCCGCGATCTCGGACCAACCGGGGGCCGAGAGGGAGCCGCCGAACTCCTGGACGGACAGGGCCGCCGTCAGGCCGGCGAAGGCGACGCGGTCGGCGAGGGGCCACTCGGCCAGGGTGCCGGTGACGAAGCCGGCGACGAAGACGTCTCCCGCGCCGGTGGGGTCGAGGGCCTCGACGTCGATCGCCGGGACCGCGGCGCTCTCGCCCGTGCGCCCGTCCACGGCGTACGCGCCGTCCGCACCGAGGGTGACCACGGCGAGCGGCACGTGCTCGGTGAGGGCGTGCGCGGCGGCGCGGGGGCAGGTGGCGCCGGTGTAGCGCATCGCCTCCTCGGCGTTGGGCAGGAACGCCTCGCAGTGCTGGAGGTCGGCGAGGCCCGCCAGGTCCCAGGCGCCGGTGTCGTCCCAGCCGACGTCGGCGAAGATGCGGGTGCCCCTGCTCGCGGCCTGCGCGATCCAGGGGGCGCGCTCGCCGGGGGTGAGCGAGGCGACGGCGGCACGCGCGCGCGGGAGGCAGTCGGGAGCGGGTTCCTCGGGGGGCGGCTCGTGGCCGTGGGAGACCATCGTGCGCTCCCCCTCGTACGCCATGGACACGGTCACCGGGGAGTGCCAGCCGGGCACCGTGCGCGACGCGGTGAGGTCGATGCCCTCGCCCTGCTCCAGGGCGTCCCAGCAGTAGTCGCCGTAGTGGTCGTCGCCGAAGGCCGCCGCGAGGGAGGTCTTCAGGCCGAGCCGGGACAGCGCGGTCGCCATGTTGGCGACGCCTCCCGGGCTCGACCCCATCCCGCGCGCCCAGGACTCGGTCCCGCGCACCGGCGCGGAGTCGAGCCCGGTGAAGATGATGTCGAGGAAGACCGTGCCGGTGAGATACACGTCCCACGGCGGCTCGCCCGGCCCGCGCAGGGCGGCGAGGGGGTCGACATGGGCGTGGCAGTACCGGCCTTCCCGGATGGCCGGCATCGCTCTGGCGGTGGGCAGCGGCCCCTCTCCGGCGGACCCGATCACAGTGCGCTCCCTGATGTGGTACTGACCTCGCCAGTGTGCACCACGTCACGGCGGACGGTTTCGCGGCCGGAAGGACCGCGGCGCGGGCAGCCGTGGTCCGGCCGGCGCCGGCCGCCGTCGCGCGGGCCGTGCCCGGACCCGGCCGCCCCGCAGCCGGTCACGGCTTCGGGGTCGGGTCGGAAGGTCGTGCGGCGCCCCGGTCGCGGGCCGGGCGAAGTGGGTCACCAGCGGGGCATGGCGGGCGTGACCCACCGTGGGTCGGCGGCCCGCATCGCCGCCGCGTCGTCGCGGTCGCGCAGCGCGCCGTCGTCGTCCAGCCAGCGCCGGTGCAGCGGGGCAAGCCGCTCCCGGTCGAGTTCGACGCCCAGACCGGGGGCGTCCGGGACCTTCACGGACCCGTCCTCGAAGACCAGCCGCTCCGTGAGCACGTCCTCGGCCTGCCAGGGGTAGTGGGAGTCGCAGGCGTGGCGCAGGCCGGGGACGGTGGCAGCCACGTGGGTCATCGCGGCGAGGCTGATCCCGAGGTGGGTGTTGGAGTGCATGGACACCCCGACGCCGAAGGTCCGGCAGACGGCGGCGAGCTGCTGGGTGTTGCGCAGCCCGCCCCAGTAGTGGTGGTCGGAGAGGACGACCTGGACGGCGCCACGTGCGAACGCCTCCCCGATCTCGGCGAACGTCGTCACACACATGTTGGTGGCGAGCGGCACGCCGGTCCGCCCGGCGACCTCGGCCATCGCGGGCGTGCCCAGCGCCGGGTCCTCCAGGTACTCCAGGAGGTCACCGATCTCCCCGGCCATCTCGACCGACGTCCCGACGGACCAGGCGCCGTTGGGGTCGAGGCGCAGCGGATGCCCGGGGAAGGCCCCGGCCAGCGCCCGTACGGCCGCGATCTCCTCGTGGGGCGGGAAGACGCCCCCCTTGAGCTTGAACGACGAGAACCCGTACCGCTCCTTGAACCTCCGCGCCTGCCGCACGACCCCGGCCGGGTCGAGCGCGGCGCCCCAGTCGTCCCGTTCGGCCTGGACACCGGGCGGGTGCTCGGCCCACCTGTAGAACAGGTAGGCGCTGTACTCGACCGCGTCGCGCACCTTGCCGCCGAGCAGCGCGTGCACGGGCAGGCCGAGCGCCTTGCCCAACGCGTCCAGGCAGGCCACCTCGAAGCCGGAGACGACGGACAGCCGCAGCTTGTCCGCGGTCTGCACCCCGCGCAGGCCGCCGACGTCCACCGCTTCCGAGACCCGCGAGGCGTCCACGGCCACCTCGTCGGCGACGGCGAAGAGGCCGTTGAGGTCGCTGACCTGCCGTCCCTTCAGCTTCTGCGCGAACGGCCGCGCCAGCTCCAGGTACCTGGTGTCCCCGTACGTCTCGCCGACGCCTCTCACGCCGTCCGCGGTGACCACCTCCACGATCAGCCGGGGCGTGTACGGCTGGTGCACGCCCTGGGTGTTGAGCAGCGGCGGGTCGGCGACCAGGACCGGGGTCAGTGTCACGTCCGTGACGGTGAGGTTCACAGGCGGCTCCTACGAGGTCGGGTCCGGTGGTGAGCGGGGTCCTCGGCTCGGCGAGGCGGGCCGCGCAGAGGTCGGCGAGCGGCGGACGGATCCGGCCGGGCGGCAGCGCAGCGTCCATGTATGGAGACGGAGATTAGATAGATGAACGTCGGCCGTCAATGGCCGCACGCTCGCCTACGGCACGGCCGGACCCCGGCAGGCGGCGGCGGCACCGGGATCCGCGACCGTCTGAGGCCTACGGGAACTCGTACGCCTCGACCTCCGCCAGGTACCGCGCCCGGCGCTCCTCGTCGTGCTCCAGGAAGGACGCGGAAAAGGAGTTGCGGGCCAGCTCGCGCAGCTGCTCCTCGCCGAGCCCCAGGGCCGCGCGCACGGCGTCGAAGTTGTCGCCCGCGTACCCGCCGAAGTAGGCCGGGTCGTCGGAGTTGACGGTGCACAGCAGTCCGGCGTCGAGCATGGCGGGCAGCGGGTGGTCGGCGAGCACGTCGACGGCGCGCAGCCGCACGTTGGACAGCGGGCACAGCGTCAGCGGGATCCGCTCCCGCACCAGCCGGTCCACCAGCGCCGGGTCCTGCAGGCAGCGCAGCCCGTGGTCGACGCGCTCCACGCCGAGCACGTCGAGGGCCTCGGTGATGTACTGCGGCGGCCCCTCCTCACCCGCGTGCGCGACCCGCCGCAGCCCGAGGGCGGCGGCGGCCTCGTACCCCTCGCGGAACTTCACCGGCGGGTGTCCCACCTCGGCGGAGTCCAGGCCCACCCCGGTGATCCGGTGCAGATACGGCTTCGCCGCCTCCAGGGTCGCCGTCGCCGACTCGGCGGACTCGTCCCGCAGGAAGCACATGATCAGCTGGGTGGAGACGCCGTGTTCACGCTCGCTGTGCTCCAGCGCCCGCCACAGCCCCTCGACCACGGTGCCCATCGCGACGCCCCGGGCCAGGTGCGCCTGCGGGTCGAAGAAGATCTCCGCGTGCCGTACGCCCTGGGCGGCGGCCCGGGCGAGGTAGGCGTGCGCGAGGTCGGCGAAGTCCTGCTCGGTGCGCAGCACGGCCATGAGCTCGTAGTACAGGTTCAAAAAGGACCGCAGATCCTCGAACCGGTACGCGCGGCGCAGTTCCTCGGTGTCCGCGTAGGGCAGCTCCACACCGTTGCGCGCGGCGAGCTCGAAAGCGAGCTCCGGCTCCAAGGTGCCTTCGATATGCAGGTGCAGTTCGGCTTTCGGGAGGGGCATCAGTTCATCGTACGAGCGCTTCACCTGCGCTTCGGAACCGGCACTCTCAGTAGGTCGTGCGCCACGCTCAGCTCCCCCTCGAACCCGGCCGCCCGCGCCTGCCGCTCGAACTCCTCCGCCCCCACGTAGCGCTGGCTGAAGTGGGTGAGCACCAGATGCCGTACGCCGCTCTCCGCCGCCACCCGCGCCGCCTGGCCGGCCGTCAGATGACCGTGCTCCACGGCGAGCTCCACGTCCTCGTCGAGGAAGGTCGACTCGATGACGAGCATGTCGCACCCCTCGGCGAGGGCGTACACGCCGTCGCACAGCCGGGTGTCCATGACGAACGCGAACCGCTGCCCGCTCCGCACCTCGCTGACCGCTTCGAGAGTGACCCCGCCGAGCACGCCCTCACGCTGGATCCGGCCCACGTCCGGCCCGCTGATGCCGTGCGCCGCGAGCCGCTCCGGCAGCATGCGGCGCCCGTCGGGCTCGACCAGGCGATAGCCGTACGCCTCGACCGGGTGCGAGAGCTTGCGGGCCTCCAGACGGTAGGACGCCGAGGAGGCGAGCACCCCGTCCCGGTCCACCGGCTCCTCGGCGATCCGCACCGTCTCGCGGTAGGCGGTGGCGTACCGCAGCCGTTCGAAGAAACGCTGCCCGGAACGCGGGTAGTGCGCGGTGACAGGGTGGGGCACCTGGTCGAGGTTGATCCGCTGGATGACCCCGGCGAGGCCCAGCGAGTGGTCCCCGTGGAAGTGCGTGACGCAGAGCCGGTTCAGGTCGTGCGCGGCGACCCCGGCGCGCAGCATCTGGCGCTGGGTGCCCTCGCCGGGGTCGAAGAGGATGCCCTCCCCGTCCCACCGCAGCAGGTAACCGTTGTGGTTGCGGTGCCGGGTCGGGACCTGGCTGGCGGTGCCGAGGACCACCAGTTCACGTACGGACACGGCGGTCTACCCGGGGGGCCATTCCAGTCCGCGGCCGCCCAGGACGTGGGCGTGCGCGTGCCAGACGGTCTGGCCGGCGCCGGTGCCGGTGTTGAAGACGATCCGGTAGCTCTCCAGCTTCTCGTCGTCGGCTACCGCCTGCGTCTCGCGCAGGACGTCGGCGGCGAGCGCCGGTGCGGCGGCCGCGAGCGTCGCGGCGTCCCGGTGGTGCGCCTTGGGGATCACCAGCACGTGGGTGGGCGCCTGGGGGTTGATGTCCCGGAAGGCGACGGTCGTGTCCGTCTCACGGACGATCGTCGCAGGGATGGTTCCGGCAACGATCTTGCAGAACAGGCAGTCGTCCTGCGGCTCCCCTGCCATGGTCCCTCCGGGGGTCAGGTGCGTTTCGGGCATCGTATCGTCGCCGGGTGCGGGGCGTGGGGGCCGGCCGCGCCCCTCAGGTGGGCAGGCCCGGCGGAGTTCCGGCCGGACGCTCCTGAAGTGCCTCCATGGCCAGCCTTATCGCCTCGTCCAGTTGGACGTCCCGGCCCGCCGCGTGGTCCTGCGGGCGCTGGACGACCTCCACGTCCGGGTCGACGCCGTGGTTCTCCACGCCCCAGCCGTACCCCTCGAGCCAGAAGGCGTACTTCGGCTGGGTGACCAGCGTGCCGTCCACCAGCCGGTACCGGCTGTCGATGCCGATCACGCCGCCCCACGTGCGCACCCCGACCACCGGGCCGAGGCCGAGCGCCTTGAACGCCGCGTTGACGATGTCGCCGTCCGACCCGGAGAACTCGTCGGCGACGGCGACGACGGGCCCGCGCGGCGCGTCCTGCGGGTAGCTGTAGGGCCGCATCCCGCGCGGCACCGCCCAGCCGACGACCCGCCGGGCCAGCTTCTCCACCACCAGCTGGGAGGTGTGGCCGCCCCGGTTCTCCCGGACGTCCACGACCAGCCCCTCGCGGGCCACCTCCACCCGCAGGTCCCGGTGGATCTGCGCCCATCCCGGCGCCTGCATGTCGGGCACATGGAGATAGCCGAGCCGCCCGCCGGACCGCTCGTGCACGTACGCCCGCCGGTCCGCGACCCACGCGTGGTAGCGCAGCGGCTCCTCGTCGGCGACCGGCACGACGACCGCGTGCCGCACCTCGCCCCCGCCGGACGGCGAGACGGTCAGCTCGACCGGCTTGTCGGCCGTACCGACCAGCAGCGGCCCCGGGCCGGTCACCGGATCCACCGCGCGTCCGGCCACCGCCACGATCGCGTCCCCGGCGCGCACCGCGGCACCGGGGGCGGCCAGCGGGGAGCGGGCGTCCGGGTCGGAGGTCTCCGAGGGCAGGACGCGGTCGATGCGCCAGCTGCCGTCCGGGTGCCGGGAGATGTCCGCGCCGAGCAGCCCCTGCCGGGCACCGTCGCCGTGCCCGCCGCGCGGGACGACGTAGGCGTGCGACGTGCCCAGTTCGCCCTGCACCTCCCACAGGAGGTCCACCAGGTCGTCGTGGGTGGCGACCCGGTCAAGGACGGGCCGGTAGCGGTCGAGGACGCCGTCCCAGTCGACGCCGCTCATGTCCGGCCGCCAGAAGTGGTCGCGCATGATGCGGCCGGTCTCTTCGTACATCTGCCGCCACTCGGCGGCCGGTTCGACGGTCTGGCGGACGCGGGTGAGGTCGACGGTGACGTTCGTGTCGCTGTCGTCGTCGCCGGAGGCGCGCCGGTCGCTGGGTACGACCTTCAGCCGGCCGTCGGTCCACAGCAGCACCCGCTTGCCGTCGCCGCTGACCGCGAAGTGGTCGGCGTCGGCCGCTAGGTGCTCCAGGCGCTGCTGGGTGAGGTCGTAGCGCTCCAGCTCGGTCTTGGGGTCGGGATCGTCCGGGGTGGCCCGGGCGGAGCCCAGGACGCCCTGGACGGGGTGGCGCAGCCACAGCACGCCGTCCTTCGCGGCACGCAGGCTGGAGTAGCGCCCGGCCTCGACCGGGAACGGCACGATCCGGTCGGCGAGGCCTTCGAGGTCGATCCGTGTCGACGGCGCGCCCTGGCTGTCGGGCGTCTCGTCCTTGTCCGGCGTCTCGAAGGGGCGCCCGTGCCGCTGCGGGCCGAACGGGGAGGGCGTGGTCGCGGACAGCGTGATCAGGTGCGGCCGGTCGCCGACCACGAAGGCCAGGTCGAAGACGTGCTCGTCGTAGACCGGGTCGAAGGCGCGGTTGGACAGGAACGCGAGGTGCTTGCCGTCGGCGGTGAAGGCGGGGGCGTAGTCCTGGAAACGCAGCGGGGTCGCCTCGGTGACCGACAGGTCGGTGGTGTTGGCGAGCTTCAGCTGGCACAGCGGGCGCGGGCCGGGGTGCGACCAGGCGAGCCAGGCGGAGTCGGGCGAGAAGACCAGCCCGCGCACGTCACCGTTCTCGCTGCGGTCGACCTCGCGCACCTCGCCGGACTCCCGCTCGACGAGCAGCAGCCGTCCGTCGTGCGAGGCGACCGCGGCGCGGCTGCCGTCGGGGGCCATGGCGAGCCCGAGGACCCGGCCGAGCTGTCCGGCGGCGAGCCGGCGCGGGATCGAGCCCGGCGTCAGCCCGGTGGCGGGCGCGAACTCCAGGGCGTCCTCGCCCTCGGCGTCCGTCACCCACACCACCCACTCCTCGCCCTCGGCCCGGAAGGTGCGGGGCAGCCGGGCCCGGACGCCGGGTTCGGCGGCGAGCGCGCGGGCGGGCCCGGAGCGGTGGGTCACCCAGTGCACGCCGCCCCGCACGGCGACCGCGCTGCCACGCGCGGTGTGGTCGGGGGACGCCGAGCCGAACCAGCGCGAGGCGTTGACCGGGTAGGGCTGGCGGTCGGTGCGCTGTCCGCCGAGCCGGATGCCGAGGCGGCGCGGCTCGGCCCCGTCGAGGTCGTCCATCAGCCACAGTTCACCGGCGCAGGCGTAGACGACGCGGGCGCCGTCGCTCGCCGCGTGCCGGGCGTAGAAGCCGTCGAGAGGTGTGTGCCGGCGCAGGTCGGAGCCGTCGGCGAGGGAGGAGTACAGGGCGCCGGTGCCCTCGTGGTCGGAGAGGAAGGCGATCCGGTCGCCGGCCCAGGCCGGGAACTCGATGTTGCCGTCCAGGTCCGCGTGCAGCCGTACGAACTCGCCGTCGCCCTCGCGGTCGATCCACAGCTTGCCCGCGGTACCGCCCCGGTACCGCTTCCACGCGGCGGCCTCGCGGCCCATCGTCGCGGACAGCAGCACGGTGTGCGGGCCGTGGGCGACCTCGCCGACCGGGCCGTACGGCAGTCGCCGCGAGGGTCCGCCGTCGAGCGGGACGGCGTGCGCCCAGGTACGGCGGAGGCTGGCCTGACCGTGGGTGGTGAGGGCGAGGACCTCCCCGTCGGGGGTCCAGCCGCGCACCCGGGTCGTCCAACTGCCCCAGTACGTCAGCCGCCTGGCGGGGCCGCCGTCGACGGGTGCGACGTGCACCTCGGGGGCGCCGTCGCGGGTGGAGGTCCAGGCGACGGTGGTGCCGTCGGGGGAGATACGCGGCAGGGTCACCGGCACGTTGTCGGCGCTGACCCGCCAGGCGCGCCCGCCGTCGAGCGGCGCGAGCCAGACGTCGTCCTCGGCGGTGAAGGCCACCAACTCGCCCTGGACATGCGGAAACCGGAGATACGCGGGCACTGCGGACTGGGTCACCAGGTCACCCTACGCAGGCACCGGGTCCGCGCACAGAGGTTTGGATCACTTGACTCAGCTGCTATTTGCCCTCGGGCCAGCACGCGGGCGCGCTGCGGCAGTAGACGGTCTTGGTCACGGTCACCGTCGTGGTGGGGCCGCCGCCGGGCGGCTCGCCGCCCGCCGGCGGGGCGGATGCGGCGTCGCAGTCCCCCAGTCCGGTGGCCCGGAACCGCTCCCTGCCGTCGACCCTCACGGTGAGGTCACCGCGCACACAGGCACCGCCGACCGCGCGGGTCACCTCTGCGGTGACGGTGATGTCCCGGCCGTCGGTGGTCCGGCCCTCGCAGTCGACGTCCGCCACGCCGCGCGCGCTCGCCGACGGCGCCGACGCACCCCGGTCCCCGGCACCGGCCGTGCAGGTCAGCCACTGCACCGCGACCTCGCGCCGCTCCAGCTCCCGCGTCACCAGTTCGTCGGTCGTCCAGGCCACGGTCGCCGGACTCGTCGTCCCCGGCTCGCAGCCCACCAGCACACCCGCACCGGCCACGAACCCCGCCGCCACACCGGCCGCCCGCATCCGGCGCCGGCCCCGAGTCCCCCGTAAGGCCCCCATGCACGGCAGCGTCCCACCGTGCGGGCCGTCGCGACAGGGCGCGTAAGGCCATCGCGCGCCCACCGCGGCTTCGGGGAGCTGTTCGCGGCGGCCGGGGTCAGACGTTCAGGAGCTGCCACTCCTGGAGTTCCACGAGGTTGCCCTCGGGGTCCTTGAGGTGGGCGGTGCGCATCCGGTCGGTCGTGGGGGCGGGGCCGTGCAGGAGGGTCGCGCCGCGCTCCGTGATGCGTGCGCAGTAGCCGTCCAGGTCGTCGACGCGCAGGACCACCAGGGAGCGGTGGCCCGTCGCGGTGTCGTGCACCTCGCCGAGCAGGTCCGCCATCGCCGCCCGGTCCTGGAGCGCGATGCCCGCCGAACCCGTCGCGGGGCTGAACCTCTCGTACGGCCCGTCGGTCGCGCCCGACTGCGGCTTGAGGCCGAGGACATCGGCGTAGAAGTGGTAGCAGGTGGTGAAGTCGCTGACCAGGAGTCTGACTTGGGCCAGTTCCATGACGTCCTCCCGCGTGTGGATCAGGACCAGCGTCCGGTACGGCCGAGCAGCAGGGCCGCCGCCGCGGTACCGGCCGTCGAGGTGCGCAACACGGACGGCCCGAGGCGGTAGGCGGGCGCCCCGGCCTCGGCGAACAGGGACAACTCCTCGGGGGCCACGCCCCCTTCGGGACCGACGACCAGCATGATCTCGCCCCCGGTGGGCAGTTCGGCCGCGGCCAGCGGCTCGGTGCCGCTCTCGTGCAGTACGGCGGCGAAATCGGCCTTCGCCAGCAGCGCGGCGACCTGCTTGCTCGTCGCGGCGTCCGCGACCTCGGGGAAGCGCACGCGCCGGGACTGCTTGCCGGCCTCGCGGGCGGTGGCCCGCCACTTCGCGAGGGCCTTGGCGCCACGCTCGCCCTTCCACTGGGTGATGCAGCGGGAGGCGGCCCACGGCACGATCGCGTCGATCCCGACCTCGGTCATGGTCTCCACGGCCAGCTCGCCCCGGTCGCCCTTGGGCAGGGCCTGCACGACCGTGATGCGCGGCTCCGCCTCCGGCTCCTCGGCCACCGAGTCCATACGGACGATCAGCCGGTCCTTGCCCTCGGTGGCGACGACCACGCACCGCGCCCGGCGCCCGGCCCCGTCGGTGAGGATCACGTCCTCACCGGCCCGCAGCCGCTTCACCGAGACCGCGTGCCGTCCCTCGGGCCCGTCCAGGACGTACCGCCCGTCGCTGCCCGCGTCGAAGTGACCGACGACGAAAACCGGCGCGGTCATCCGGCACCACCCCGGCCCGACAAAGCTGTCCCGGCCGCCGCCAGCTCCGCCGCGAGCACCTCGACCAGCCGCCCGGCGGGCAGCTCCCGAGCCATCCGGTGCCCCTGCCCCGCCCACAGCGACATGCCCTGCGCGTCGCCCGCCTTCGTGGCGGCCTTGCGGATCGGGGAGGTGAGGTGGTGGAGCTCGGGGTAGGCGGCGGGAGCGTACGGGCCGTGCTCGCGCATGAAGCGGTTGACCAGACCGCGGGCGGGACGGCCGGAGAAGGCGCGGGTGAGCTCCGTACGGACGAAGAGCGGGTTCGCCAGCGCCTGCTTGTGCACGGCGTTGGCGCCCGACTCGGCCGTGGCGAGGAACGCGGTGCCGAGCTGGGCCGCGCTCGCGCCGGCCGCCAGCACGGCGGCGATCTGGCTGCCCCGCATGATGCCACCGGCGGCGACCAGCGGCAGGCCGACCGCCTCACGGATCTGGCCCAGCAGGGAGAGCAGCCCGATGGCCGAG
Source organism: Streptomyces sp. NPDC047706 (assembly GCF_043204795.1). Taxonomy (NCBI): domain Bacteria; kingdom Bacillati; phylum Actinomycetota; class Actinomycetes; order Kitasatosporales; family Streptomycetaceae; genus Streptomyces; species Streptomyces sp. NPDC047706. The sequence goes on from NZ_JBIDCW010000025.1 coordinate 75,479, forward strand.
CCGTCGTTCTCGGGGATGTCCCGGTGGGTGCCCTGGTGGCCGCCGGCCTCGGCACCCTGCACGATCACGCCGTCCGCGCCCGCCTGCTCGACGGCCCGGGCCTCGTCGGGGGTGGTGGCGGTGACCAGAGTGAGGGTGCCGGCCCGGCGCAGCGAGTCGAGGACGTCGCGGGACGGGACCCCGAAGTGGAAGGAGACCACCGGCACGGGATTGTCCAGCAGCACCGCGAGCTTGGCCTCGTAGCCGTCGTCCCGGCCACCGTCGGGGTCGCCGAGCTCGGTCTCGTACCAGGCGGCCTCGCCGGCCAGTTGCTGGGCGTAGACGTCGACGGCGGCCGGCTCGGCATACTCGGGCTGCGGCATGAACACGTTCACGCCGAAGGGGCGGCCGGTCAGCCCCCGCAACTGCTTGATCTCCTGGTACATGCCGTCGGCCGTCTTGTACCCGGCCGCGAGGAATCCGAGCCCGCCGGCCTCGGACACGGCCGCGGCGAGCTGGGGTACGGAGACGCCGCCCGCCATGGGGGCCTGCACGATCGGGAGCGGGACGAGATCGGTCAGCGCGGAGGACATGACCGCATGTTGCCACGTCCTTCGAACAAGTCCGAATCGGGCCTGCCGCCCGGCATAGGCCAGGGGCAAGCCGCGGGGCTCGCCGGCCCCCACGTCCGCCGAGAACGTCCTTGGGGCGCGCCGCCGGCACCCGCCGCCGGGCCGTCCGTACGACCCGGGGGCCTCGGCCCCGACCGGCATCCGCGCCCCGGCGGCTTCCGCCGTCAGCGGCCGTTGAAGGCGTCCTTCAGCCGCGAGAACAGCCCCTGCTGCCCGGGCTGGAACTGCCCCTGCGGGCGTTCCTCGCCGCGCAGCTTGGCCAGCTCGCGCAGGAGGCGTTCCTGCTCCACGTCCAGCTTGGTCGGGGTCTGGACCTCGACGTGCACGATCAGGTCGCCCCGTCCGCCGCCCCGCAGGTGCGTGACGCCCCGGCCGTGCAGCGGGATCGACTGGCCGGACTGGGTGCCCGGGCGGATGTCGACCTCCTCCATGCCGTCCAGGGTCTCCAGGGGCACCTTGGTGCCGAGGGCCGCCGCCGTCATCGGGATCGTCACCGTGCAGTGCAGGTCGTCACCGCGGCGCTGGAAGGTCTGGTGCGGCAGCTCGTGGATCTCGACGTAGAGGTCACCGGCGGGACCGCCACCGGGCCCGACCTCGCCCTCACCGGCGAGCTGGATGCGCGTGCCGTTGTCGACGCCGGCCGGGATCTTGACCGTCAGGGTGCGCCGCGACCGCACGCGGCCGTCGCCCGCGCACTCCGGGCACGGGTTCGGGACCACGGTGCCGAAGCCCTGGCACTGCGGGCACGGGCGCGAGGTCATGACCTGGCCCAGGAAGGACCGGGTGACCTGCGAGACCTCACCCCGGCCCCGGCACATGTCACACGTCTGCGCCGACGTGCCCGGCGCCGCGCCCTCGCCGCTGCACGTGGAGCAGACGATGGCCGTGTCGACCTGGATGTCCTTGGTCGTGCCGAAGGCCGCCTCGTCGAGCTCGACCTCGATACGGATCATGGCGTCCTGGCCACGGCGGGTACGCGAGCGGGGCCCGCGCTGCGACGCCGTACCGAAGAACGCGTCCATGATGTCCGAGAAGTTCCCGAAGCCACCCGCGCCGAAGCCGCCCGCGCCACCGGCGGCGGCCTGCGACAGAGGGTCACCGCCGAGGTCGTAGACCTGCTTCTTCTGCGGGTCGGAGAGCACCTCGTAAGCGGCGTTGATCTCCTTGAACCGCTCCTGGGTCTTCGGATCGGGGTTGACGTCCGGGTGCAGCTCGCGCGCGAGCCGCCGGAAGGCCTTCTTGATCTCTTCCTGCGACGCGTCGCGGCGCACGCCGAGGACGGCGTAGTAGTCCGTGGCCACTTACGACTCCGCCAGGATCTGTCCGACGTACCGTGCCACTGCGCGTACCGCTCCCATCGTTCCCGGGTAGTCCATGCGGGTCGGTCCGACCACGCCGAGCTTGGCAACCGCCTCGCCGCCCGAACCGTAGCCCACCGACACCACCGACGTGGAGTTGAGTCCCTCATGGGCGTTCTCGTGCCCGATGCGCACGGTCATGCCCGAATCCTTCGCCTCGCCAAGCAACTTGAGGAGCACGACCTGCTCCTCCAGCGCCTCCAGCACCGGCCGGATGGTGAGGGGGAAGTCATGTCCGAAGCGGGTGAGATTGGCCGTGCCGCCGATCACCAGCCGCTCCTCCGTCTCCTCGACGAGCGTCTCCAGCAGGGTGGAGAGCACCGTCTGGACCGTACCGCGGTCCTCGGCCTCGAATGCCTCCGCCAGATCCTGCACCAACTGGGGCACGTCTGTGAAACGGCGGCCCGCGACCCGGCTGTTCAGCCGCGCCCGCAGATCCGCCAGCGACGCCTCACCGAACGGGGCCGGGCAGTCGACCATCCGCTGCTCGACCCGCCCGGTGTCCGTGATCAGCACCAGCATCACACGCGCGGGCGCCATCGACAGCAGCTCCACGTGCCGCACGGTGGACCGCGTCAGCGACGGGTACTGCACGACCGCGACCTGCCGGGTGAGCTGCGCGAGCAGCCGCACCGTCCGGGTCACCACGTCGTCCAGGTCGACGGCGCCGTCGAGGAAGTTCTGGATCGCGCGCCGCTCCGGCGCGGTCAGCGGCTTGACCTCGGCGAGCTTGTCGACGAAGAGCCGGTAGCCCTTGTCGGTGGGGATGCGCCCGGCGCTGGTGTGCGGCTGGGCGATGAACCCCTCGTCCTCCAGCGCCGCCATGTCGTTGCGGACCGTCGCCGGGGAGACACCGAGGCTGTGCCGCTCGGTGAGCGCCTTGGAACCGACCGGCTCCTCCGTACCGACGTAGTCCTGGACGATCGCGCGCAGCACCTGCAGCCGTCGTTCACTGAGCATCCGCGCACACCTCCAGTACGTCGTCCCCTTGGCGCTCCCCCTGGCACTCGGCGCACACGAGTGCCAGCCTTACCGGCCCAGTGTACGGCCGCCGGGTACGCCCCCGGCAAGGCCGGTCCCGCCCGGTCGTGCCGGGCGGGGGCCTACGGCTAGCGTCGCCGTATGAGCGTGACTTGGGAAGAGGCGGGCTGGGAGCGGCTCGCGGGCGGCGTCGGGCGGTGCCGGCTCCCCCGCTGGGACTGCACGGTGGGGCTGGTGGCCGGCCGGGGCGCGGCGCTGCTGATCGACGCGGGGTCGAGCCTCGCGGAAGGGGCGGCGCTGCGGGCACGGGCGGAGGCGCTGGTGGGCGGGCGTGTGACCCATCTCGCGCTCACCCACCCCCACTTCGACCACGTTCTCGGCGTGGCGGCCTTCGCCGGCGCGGAGGTCTTCGGGGCGGTGGGCGTGGACGGGGTGCTCGGCGGCCGTCGCGGACGTGAGGAACTCCGCGCGGACGCCGTCCGCCACGGCCTGGCCGCGGCGACGGCCCAGGAGGCGGCCGACACGCTCGTTCCGCCCCGCCACCAAGTGTCGGGCGAGTGGACCCTCGACCTCGGTCCGGGGCGGCAGGTGCTGCTGGCGAACGTGGGCCCGGGGCACACGGCGTACGACCTGGTGGTCCTGGTGCCCGGCGACCCGGAGGTGGTGTTCTGCGGCGACCTGGTGGAGGAGTCCGGGGAGCCCCAGGCGGGCCAGGACGCGGTGCCCTCGCACTGGCCGGCCGCCCTGGACCGGCTGCTCGGCCTCGGCGGCGAGGACGCGCTGTACGTGCCCGGTCACGGTGCGGTCGTGGACGCCGCGTTCGTACGGCGTCAGCGCGACGCCCTGGCCGCACGCTTCGGCGTGTCGCACGGATGACGTAACGGGCTGTCCATATCGTCATGCGAATGCGCCAGTACTCTCCGGACCTGACCCCGCCGTGGAAGAAGCCGACGCCCGTCCCGGAGGTCGCCGCGGAGCCCGGCCTGGTGGTCGAGGAGCCAGGCACCGGCTTCTGCGGCGCCGTGATCCGCTGCGAGGCGGGCACGGTGACCCTGGAGGACCGCTTCGGCAAGCACCGGGTGTTCCCGCTGGAGCCGCGGGGCTTCCTGCTGGAGGGCAGGGTGGTGACACTCGTACGGCCGTCGGCCGGCCCGGCACGCCCCACCCGCACCGCGTCCGGTTCCGTCGCCGTCCCCGGCGCACGCGCGCGCGTGGCCCGAGCCGGCCGCATCTACGTCGAGGGGCGGCACGACGCCGAGCTCGTCGAGAAGGTCTGGGGCGACGACCTGCGCGTCGAGGGCGTGGTCGTGGAATACCTGGAGGGCGTCGACGACCTCCAGGCGATCGTGGAGTCCTTCGCGCCGGGCCCGGACGCACGGCTGGGCGTCCTCGTGGACCACCTGGTGCCGGGCACGAAGGAATGGCGGATCGCGCAGGCGGTGACCAGCGAGCACGCCCTGGTGGTGGGCCACCCGTACATCGACATCTGGGAGGCGGTGAAGCCCTCGGCCCTGGGGATCGCGGAGTGGCCGGCGGTGCCGCGCGGGCAGGACTGGAAGACGGGGGTGTGCCGGGTGCTGGGGTGGCCGGAGAACACCGGGGCGGTGTGGCAGGCGATCCTGCGGCGAGTGGGGTCTTACCGGGACCTGGAGCCGGAGTTGCTGGGGCGGGTGGAGGAACTGATCGACTTCGTCACGGGCAGCGGACACCCGCCGGAGTGATCAGTCCACCAGATCCCTGACCACCGCGTCCGCCAGCAACCGCCCCCGCAGGGTCAGCACCGCACGCCCCTCCTCGTACGGCCCCTGCTGAAGCAGCCCCTCGGACATCGCCCGGCGGGACGCCTTCAGGCCCTCCTCGCGGAGGAGGCCCAGCGGCACGCCCTCCCGCAGGCGTAGCTCCAGCAGAATCCGCTCGACCCGGCGATCCTCGCCCGTCAGGAGTTCACGCCCGGCGCCCGGTGAGCGGCACTCCGCCAGGGCGGCGGCGTACGCGCCCGGATGCTTCACGTTCCACCATCGCACGCCCCCCACATGGCTGTGCGCGCCCGGCCCCGCGCCCCACCAGTCGGCGCCCCGCCAGTACAGCTCGTTGTGCAGGCAGCGGGCGGCGTCCGAGGTGGCCCAGTTGGACACCTCGTACCACTCGAAGCCGGCCGCGGACAGCAGCTCCTCGGCGATCAGGTAGCGGTCGGCGTGCACGTCGTCGTCCGTCATCGGCACCTCGCCCCGGCGGATCCGGCGGGCGAGCCTGGTGCCCTCCTCGACGATGAGCGCGTAGGCGCTGATGTGGTCCGGTGCGGCGCCCAGCGCCGCGTCCAGCGAGGCCCGCCAGTCGTCGTCGGACTCCCCCGGGGTCCCGTAGATCAGGTCCAGATTCACGTGGCCGAAGCCCGCCGCGCGGGCCTCCGCCACGCACGCCTCCGGGCGCCCCGGCGTGTGCGTGCGGTCCAGGACCTTCAGCACGTGCTGCCTCGCGCTCTGCATCCCGAAGGAGATCCGGTTGAAGCCGCCCTCGCGCAGCGCCGCGAGGTACGCCGGGTCGACCGACTCGGGGTTCGCCTCCGTCGTGACCTCCGCGCCGGCGGCCAGCCCGAACTCCTCGCGGATCGCCCCCAGCATCCGCACGAGATCGTCCGCGGCCAGCAGCGTCGGCGTACCGCCCCCGACGAAGACCGTCCGGACCTCGCGCGGGTCGTCGCCGAGCACCTTGCGGGCCAGCCGGATCTCGTCGATCAGGGTGTCGGCGTAGTTGTCGCGGGAGGCGAGCACCCCGCCGGTGCCGCGCAGCTCGGTGGCGGTGTAGGTGTTGAAGTCGCAGTAGCCGCAGCGGGTGGCGCAGTACGGGACGTGGAGATAGAACCCCAGGGGCCGGTCGGCCGCCCCGGCGAGCGCGGCCGGGGGCAGCGCGCCGTCGTCGGGGACGGGCACGCCGTCGGGAAGTGCGGAAGGCATGTCCTCCATTGTCCCGTACGCCGGACGTCACCCGGCCCGGAGCACCCGCAGCCACAGATCATCCCCCGGCGGCCGCCCCCGGAACCGCGCACCACCGCTGCGGGCCCGCCCGGCATCACTCGGCCTGGAGCACCAGCAGCGCCAGATCGTCCTCCGGCGGCCGCCCGCCGAAGTCGTGCACCAGCTGCCTGATCCGCTCGGCGATCGCCTCGGCCCCCAGTCCCGCACACCCCGCCAGCGCCGCCGCCAGCCCGTCACCGTCGTCGAACTGGCGCGAGCCGCTGCGCCGCTCGGTCACCCCGTCCGTGACGCACAGCAGGGTGTCCCCGGGCCGCAGTTCGAAGCTCTCGCTGATGTACGTCTCGTCCTCCACGACCCCGAGCAGGGTCTGCGGCCTGGCGGCGGTACGGACATCGCCGCCGGGCCCGAGCAGCAGCGGCAGCGGATGCCCTGCGGAGGCGACGGTGCAGCGGACGCCTCCCTCGAAGGGGGCGAGTTCGCCGTAGAGGAGCGACAGGAAGCGGGTCTGCGGGCCGTCACCGGGGCCGGAGGGGCCGACCAGGGCGCGCGCGGCCGCGTCGGCGGCCTCCGTGGCGTCGTCGAGGAGGAGCTGGTTGAGCCGGTCGAGGACGTCGGCGACGCGGTAGCCCTCGCGGGCGAGCAGCCGCAGCCAGGGGCGGGCCAGCCCGATCACGACGGCCGCCTCCGGCCCCTTGCCCTGCACGTCCCCCACGGCGAAGCACCAGCGCCCGTCGCCGGCCGGGAAGAGGTCGTAGAAGTCACCGCTGGGCCCGCCCTTGTCGCAGGGCTCGTACACGAGGGCGCTGCGCATGCCGGGGATCTGGGCGACCGCGCCGGGCAGCAGCCCGCGCTGGAGCACGGCGCTGATGGTGGCCTGCCGGGCGTACTGCCGGGCCGCCCCGATGGCCAGCGCCACCCGCCGGCTCAGGTCCTCGACGAGCCCGGTGATCTCGTCCGGGAACTCCGTGACGCCGGCCCGCCCGATGACCAGCGTGCCGAGCGGCCTGCCGCCGGCGACCAGGCGGTAGGCGAGTGCGCTGCCGCCGGGTGGCGGGCCGGGGGCGGCGCGGGCGGGGGGCGGGGTCCCGTCCGGGACGGACACCTCCGGGGCCCGGCCACGCGAGGACACCCCGGACCCGGCAGCCGCACCGCGGCCCGTCCCCTCGGACCCGGCAGCCGCACCGCGGCCCGTCCCCTCGGACCCGGCAGCCGCACCGCGGCCCGTCCCCTCGGACCCGGCAGCCGCACCGTGGCTTGTCCCCTCGGACCCGGGAGGCGCGCCGGCGGTTCGTCCCTCGCCGGCCCACACGTCCGCTCCCCACGCGTCCGACGGCCATGGATGGACGACCGGCCCGGAGGGGGCGGCCCCCGGTTCCGTCATCCGCGGCGGCTCCTTCTCCAGGCACCGTCGCAGTTCCTCGATCCGCTCCTCGCTGGCGTGCCACACCCGGGCCAGGCGCGCCCCGGCCGGCGCGCCGCCGTCGGCCCACGCGGCCCGGCCGCCCAGGGCCTCGTCCTCCAGCCAGACCGCGCACCAGTCGGCGAGCCGGGGCACGATCAGCTGACCGGTGAGCGCGGCGACCAGGTCCTCGTCGAGCTGCCCGGCGAGCAGGTCGGAGGCCTCGGCGAGAAACGACAGCGCGCCCCGGCCGAGCCAGTCCCGGTCCCGTTCGGCCCGCTGCGGCGCGGGCGCGAGCAGCTCGGCGCCGAAGAAGCCCGTGTGTTCCGTTTCGCGGTCCGCCGCGTCCGGGCACGCCGCGGCGGACATCCGCGCCCACACCGACTTGGCGCCCCGCCGATACGTCACGCCCCAGGTCTCGGAGAGCGCGGCGACGAGCCGCAGACCGCGCCCGTACTCCGGCGTCTCGCAGGCCGGGACGGCCTCTGCGTCCCGCGGCGGCCGGGACGGGTGGTGGTCGCAGACCTCGACGACGACGGCACCGGTGTCCGGCTCGAGCCGGCAGATCAGCTCGACATCGGTGCCGGCGTGCACGACGGCGTTCGTCACCAGCTCGCTCAGGACGACCATGGCGTCATGTGCCAGCCGGTCGGTGAGCCGCTCGGCACCGGGCAGCCCGAGGGCCGTCCACTCCTGGAACGCCGTGCGCAGCAGTCCACGTGCGGTGCCCGGCGCGAGGGGGCTTCCGCCCAGCGCGGCGCGCACCTGTGCGCCGGGGCGCACCGGGGCAAGGGACGCGGACTCCCTCTGTGCCGGAACGGCCCCCGTCCACTGCTCCCCGAGCGGCTCGGACCAATACGCCTCGATCACGTCCGACAGGGTGACAGACAGAACTCACCCATAAGCGTGGAGTTACCCAAGTGGCCAATTTCGACCAGAAAGCGCCACCCATGGGTATCGGGGAGGCGCAAACCAACCGGGGCGCGGGGATGCGCGACAGATATGGCTCCCGCGCGCGTGCGCGGGAGGCCGATCATGACGACCGGCCGCGCACGCCCCCGGCGCCCCCTACGCCTCGCGCGTCCCCGCGTACATCTCGTCCAGCAGGTGCCGGTACTCCCGCTCCACCACGGGCCGCTTCAGCTTCAGGCTCGGCGTGATCTCGCCGTGCTCCACGTCCAGATCCCTGGGCAGCAGCCGGAACTTCTTGATCGTCTGCCACTTCTGGAGCCCGGCGTTCAGCTCCTGCACATAGCCCTCGACCATCGCCACGGTCGCCGGCGCGGCCACGACCTCGGCGTACGGCTTGCCCTCCAACCCGTTCTCCCGGGCCCACTGCATGAGGGACGCCCCGTCGAGCGCGATGAGCGCGGTGCAGAAGTTCCGGTCGGCGCCGTGCACCAGGATGTTGGACACGTACGGGCACACCGACTTGAACGCGCCCTCGATCTCGGTCGGCGCGACGTACTTCCCGGCCGAGGTCTTGAACAGGTCCTTCTTCCGGTCGGTGATCCGCAGGTAGCCGTCGGGCGAGAGCTCACCGATGTCCCCGGTGTGGAACCAGCCGTCCGGCTCCAGCACCTCCGCCGTCTTCTCGGGCAGCCCGTGGTACCCCTCCATGATCCCGGGCCCGCGCAGCAGGATCTCGCCGTCCTCGGCGATCCGCACCTCGGTCCCGGGCAGCGGCTTGCCGACCGTACCTGTCCGGTACGCCTCACCGGGGTTGACGAAGGACGCCGCGGAGGACTCGGTCAGCCCGTAGCCCTCCAGGATGTGGATGCCGGCACCGGCGAAGAAGTAGCCGATCTCGGGTGCCAGCGCCACCGACCCGGACACACACGCCCGCAGCCGTCCACCGAAGGCATCCCGCAGCTTGGAGTAGACGAGCGCGTCGGCCACCTTGTGCTTGGCGGACAGACCGAACGGCGCCGAAGCGGTCCCGGTCCGGCGGAAGTTGTCCTGCGTGACCTTGGCGTACTCGCGCGCCACCCCTGCCGCCCACTGGAAGATCCTGTACTTGGCGGCCCCGCCGGCACGCGCCTTCGCGGCGACGCCGTTGTAGACCTTCTCGAAGATGCGCGGTACGGCCGCCATGTACGTCGGCTGCACCACCGGCAGATTCTCGATGATCTTGTCGACCCGCCCGTCGACAGCGGTGATGTGCCCGACCTCGATGTGCCCCGAGGTCAGCACCTTGCCGAAGACGTGCGCGAGCGGCAGCCACAGGTACTGCACGTCGTCCGGGCCGAGCAGCCCGGTCGAGGCGATCGCCTTCGCCATGTACGACCAGTTGTCGTGCGGGAGCCGGACGCCCTTGGGCCGGCCGGTCGTGCCGGAGGTGTAGATCAGGGTGGCCAGCTGGTCCTTGGTGATCGCGCCGACCCGCTCCTTCACCAGGTTCGGGTCCTTCTCCAGCCGGGCCGCGCCACGGGCCTCGAGCTCGGCGAGGCTGAGCACCCAGTCACCGGTCTGCACCCCGTGCGCGTCGATGACGACGACATGGGTGAGGTCGGGCAGCTCGGCGCGCTTGTCCTGCACCTTGGCCAGCTGCTCGGCGTTCTCCGCGATCAGCACACGGCTGCCGGAGTCGGCGAGGATGTACGCCGACTCGTCGGCGTTGGTCTGCGGGTAGATCGTGGTGGTGGCCGCGCCCGCGCACATGATGCCGAGGTCGGCGAGGATCCACTCGATCCGGGTCGCGCAGGCCAGCGCCACCCGCTGCTCCGGCTGGACGCCCAGCTCGATCAGCCCCGCCGCGATCGCGTGCACCCGCTCGGCGGCCTGCCCCCAGCTCAGCGACTTCCAGTCGTCCGGCCCCTGTCCCGAGGCAGGTGGGATGGGATAGCGGAATGCCTCGGCGTCCGGGGTGGCCGAAACGCGCTCCAGGAAGAGCCCCGCGACGGACGGCGGACGGTTCTCGATCAAAGTCTGTGTGTCGCTCACGACATCCTCCGGGGCCCGCGACGGTGCGGCTGACTCAGGGCGTCTTGCGCCTTCGGTGCGGCAGTTTTCACTCGCGTGTCGTTGTTTAACTCGCGAGTAACTATCGAGCAGGGATCAGGTTAGATGCCGTCCGGCCAGTGCGTAAGAGTCCGCGCTTTGTCACTTCCTCCAAAGGGAGGACCGTACACACGCCACAGGGGCCCGCCGCCCGGTGCGACAGGCCCCCGTTTGCGCGATTTGAGGTGATCCCGCGTCGGCCGCGACTACTTCTTGCTCTTGCCCGACGCCGCGCTGTCATCGCTGGACAGCACCGCGATGAAGGCCTCCTGCGGAACCTCCACGGAACCGACCATCTTCATCCGCTTCTTGCCCTCCTTCTGCTTCTCCAGCAGCTTCCGCTTACGGGAGATGTCACCGCCGTAGCACTTGGCGAGGACGTCCTTGCGGATGGCGCGGATGGTCTCGCGGGCGATCACCCGGGAGCCGATGGCGGCCTGGACCGGCACCTCGAAGGCCTGCCGCGGGATCAGCTCCTTCAGCTTGGCGACGAGCCGCACGCCGTACGCGTACGCCTGGTCCTTGTGGGTGATCGCCGAGAAGGCGTCCACCTTGTCGCCGTGCAGCAGGATGTCGACCTTGACCAGGCTGGAGGTCTGCTCGCCGGTGGGCTCGTAGTCCAGCGAGGCGTAGCCGCGGGTCTTGGACTTCAGCTGGTCGAAGAAGTCGAAGACGATCTCGGCCAGGGGGAGGGTGTAGCGGATCTCGACGCGGTCCTCGGACAGGTAGTCCATGCCGAGCAGGGTGCCGCGCCGGGTCTGGCACAGTTCCATGATCGAGCCGATGAACTCGGTCGGCGCGAGGATCGTGGCCCGCACCACCGGCTCGTAGACCTCGTTGATCTTACCCTCGGGGAACTCGCTCGGGTTGGTGACGGTGTGCTCGCCGCCGTCCTCCATGACCACCCGGTAGACCACGTTCGGCGCGGTGGCGATCAGATCGAGCCCGAACTCGCGCTCCAGCCGCTCACGGACCACGTCCAGGTGCAGCAGGCCGAGGAAGCCGACGCGGAAACCGAAGCCCAGGGCGGCGGACGTCTCCGGCTCGTACACCAGTGCCGCGTCGTTGAGCTGGAGCTTGTCCAGCGCCTCGCGCAGCTCGGGATAGTCGGACCCGTCCAGCGGATACAGCCCGGAGAAGACCATGGGCTTGGGGTCCTTGTAGCCGCCGAGCGCCTCCGTGGCCCCCTTGTGCTGCTGGGTGATGGTGTCACCCACCTTGGACTGGCGGACGTCCTTCACACCGGTGATGAGGTACCCCACCTCACCGACGCCGAGCCCGTCGGCGGACAGCATCTCCGGCGAGTTGGTCCCGATCTCCAGCAGCTCGTGCGTGGCCCCGGTCGACATCATCCGGATCCGCTCACGCTTGTTGAGCTGGCCGTCCACGACCCTGACGTACGTCACGACACCGCGGTAGGAGTCGTAGACGGAGTCGAAGATCATGGCGCGGGCGGGGGCGTCGGCGACGCCGACCGGCGGCGGGATCTCGGCGACCACCTTGTCGAGCAGGGCCTCCACCCCGAGCCCGGTCTTCGCGGAGACCTTGAGCACGTCGTCCGGCTCGCACCCGACGAGGTTCGCCAGCTCCTCGGCGAACTTCTCCGGCTGCGCGGCCGGCAGGTCGATCTTGTTCAGTACGGGAATGATGGAGAGGTCGTTCTCCATCGCCAGGTAGAGGTTGGCGAGGGTCTGGGCCTCGATGCCCTGGGCGGCGTCGACGAGGAGGACCGTCCCCTCGCAGGCGGCCAGCGACCGCGAGACCTCGTAGGTGAAGTCGACGTGCCCCGGGGTGTCGATCATGTTGAGGATGTGCGTGTTGCCCGGGTCCTGGGTGGGAGCCCAGGGCAGGCGCACGGCCTGGGACTTGATCGTGATGCCGCGCTCGCGCTCGATGTCCATCCGGTCGAGGTACTGAGCACGCATCTGCCGCTGCTCGACCACACCGGTCAGCTGGAGCATCCGGTCGGCGAGAGTGGACTTGCCGTGGTCGATGTGCGCGATGATGCAGAAATTGCGGATCAGAGCCGGGTCGGTACGGCTCGGCTCGGGCACATGGTTAGGGGTCGCGGGCACGCAGGGTCCTGTCTCTTGAGGCGCCTTATGCCTCGGGTCGGATCGTTACGTAGCCTCCATGGTCCCACGGGCGGCGACCGGGAACCGGTTTGGGCCACCACGAGGGCCACTGGTAGCCTGGGTCGCTGTGCCTCATGCCCTCTCAGCGCGAGGCGCGTCCCAAGAAATCACCTGGCGCGGTCCCGGAATCCCTCCGGTCCCGTGCCTGAACCTGAAAAGGCTCATTCGTGGCGAACATCAAGTCCCAGATCAAGCGGATCAAGACCAACGAGAAGGCCCGGCTGCGCAACAAGGCCGTCAAGTCCTCCCTGAAGACCGCGATCCGCAAGGCCCGCGAGGCCGCTGCCGCGGGTGACGTCGAGAAGGCCACCGAGTACCAGCGCGCTGCCGCGCGTCAGCTCGACAAGGCCGTCTCCAAGGGCGTCATCCACAAGAACCAGGCCGCCAACAAGAAGTCGGCGCTTGCTTCCAAGGTCATCGCACTCAAGGGCTGAACCCTCGACTGATCTGATCGCCGGAAGGACCCAGGGCGGGCCCTCTCTCATCCGCCCCCGACCGGCACCCCCGGGTTCGCGCGCGGCCTGCGTTCGCCACGCGGGCGCGAATCCAGCAGCTTGAACCGAAAGGCCCCGGCATCCGCCCTTCTCCAGGGCTGTGCGTCGGGGCCTTCGGCATACCCCGCGAACGCTCACCGGCGCCGACCAGACGCCCGACCCCCGGCCCGGCATCGACCCGAGGCCCGATCACCGCCCGGCACCGAGCAGAGGGCCGTCAACTGCCGGCACCGAGCAGAGGCCCGATCCGGCCCGGCACCGAGCAGAGGACCGATCCGGCCCGGCACCGAGCAGAGGACCGCTAACTGCCCGGCACCGAGCAAACGCCCGACCCGGCCCGGCGTCGACCAGACACCCGAGCCGGCCCGCATCGAGCCGAAGACCGGTCACTGCCCGGCACCGAGCAGAAGGCCGTCAACTGCCGGCACCGAGCAGAGGACCGATCCGGCCCGGCACCGAGCAGAGGACCGCTAACTGCCCGGCACCGAGCAAACGCCCGACCCGGCCCGGCGTCGACCAGACACCCGAGCCGGCCCGCATCGAGCCGAGGACCGATCACCGCCCGGCACCGAGCACACGCCCGATCCGGCCCGGCGCCCACCCGGTGCCTGACCGCGCTCTCCGGCACGGCATCAACGGCCCCGCACAGCACTCCTAGCTCCGCCCGCGTGACCGTGCCGCCCGGGCGATCGTCACGACCGCCTTCTCCAGGGCGTACTCGGGGTCGTCGCCGCCGCCCTTCACGCCCGCGTCGGCCTCGGCGACAGCCCGCAGCGCCAGCGCCACCCCGTCCGGCGTCCATCCGCGCATCTGCTGTCGCACCCGGTCGATCTTCCACGGCGGCATTCCCAGCTCCCGCGCCAGGTCGGCCGGACGGCCGCCCCGCGCCGACGACAGCTTGCCGATCGCCCGCACTCCCTGCGCCAGCGCGCTGGTGATCAGCACCGGCGCCACCCCGGTCGCCAGGGACCACCTCAGTGCCTCCAGCGCCTCGGCCGCCCGTCCCTCGACCGCCCGGTCGGCGACCGTGAAGCTCGACGCCTCGGCCCGCCCCGTGTAGTACCGCCCGACGACCGCCTCGTCGATGGTGCTCTCGACGTCCGCGCACAGCTGGGACACGGCGGACGCCAGCTCCCGCAGATCGCTGCCGATGGCGTCGCAGAGCGCCTGGCATGCCTCCGGAGTGGCCGACCGCCCCAGCGTGCGGAACTCGCCCCGCACGAACGCCAGCCGGTCCGCCGGCTTGGTCATCTTCGGGCACGCCACCTCCCGCGCACCCGCCTTGCGCGCCGCGTCCAGCAGCCCTTTGCCCTTGGCCCCGCCGGCGTGCAGCAGCACGAGCGTGATCTCTTCGGCGGGCGCCCCCAGGTACGCCTTCACGTCCTTGATCGTGTCGGCCGACAGATCCTGCGCGTTGCGCACGACGACGACCTTGCGCTCCGCGAACAGCGACGGGCTGGTCAACTCCGCGAGCGTGCCCGGCTGGAGCTGGTCCGGCGTCAGGTCACGCACGTCCGTGTCGGCATCGGCGGCCCTGGCGGCGGCCACCACCTCCTGCACGGCGCGATCGAGCAGGAGATCCTCCTGACCCACGGCAAGCGTCACGGGAGCGAGAGCGTCGTCTTGAGCAGTCTTCCTGGCCATCCCGCACAGCATCCCACGCGCCACTGACACCAACGCCTCCGGCGGCGAACACCGGCGCCGGCCGGCGACCGGGCCCGGCTGCGGACCGAGGCCCGCCGACCCACGGCCGGCCCCGGCACGTCCCCCGGCCGGCAACCACCGACCCCGGCAACGAGCCCCTACGGCGACCACCGCTGCCTCCACCGAGCCGCTGCCCTGCCCTTCACCAACCAGAGACCGCAGCCCCCACCCGCCCCGCCGTCTGACAAGGCCCCCGCAAATCCCCAGCCGCCAGGCAGCGACACCACCCGCCGACCCGCGGACCGCCGACCCGCCGACCCGCCGACCCGCCGACCCGCCGACCCGCCGACCCGCCGACCCGCCGACCCGCCGACCCGCCGACCCGCCGGGCAAGCGACACACCCGCCGACCCGCCGCGCAAGCGACGCCACCCGCAGACCCGCACACCCGCACACCCGCACACCCGCACACCCGCACACCCGCACACCCGCACACCCGCACACCCGCACACCCGCACACCCGCACACCCGCAC
>NZ_JBIDCW010000025.1:90707-119377 GCF_043204795.1 Streptomyces sp. NPDC047706
ACCCGCACACCCGCACACCCGCACACCCGCACACCCGCACACCCGCACACCCGCACACCCGCACACCCGCACACCCGCACACCCGCACACCCGCAGCCAGGCCTACGGCTCCTCCCGCCATCCCTCCCACTCGGCCACGAACTCGTCCAATTCCCCCGCGTCCAGCCGCCCGTCCTCGTCCCGCAGGACGACCAGCCACTGCGCGTCCTCGGCGTCGTCCTCCCCGGCCAGCGCGTCCCGCACCAGCAACGGCTCCTCGGTCAAGGCGAACCGTTCTCCGACCGCCTCCGCCACCTCCTCCGCGGCATCGCGGTCCGGCAGCACCAGCACATGTCTCACATCACTCACGGCTGCCATCTTCCGGCACCGCCCGGGCCCGCCGGCAAGCAGGTCACCCGCCCCCACGTGCCGCCCCGCGCACCACCGGCACGCGGTCCAGCCCGATCCCGAAACGCTCCCGGTAGACCTCGAGCACCTCCTCGTCCGTCTCCAGCTCCCGCGTGTCCCGCGTCCCGTCCGGGGCCGTCACCTTCAGCTGGCGCCCGCTGAGCGTGATCCGGCCGCCGTCCTGCGTGAGCCGGGAGCACACCAGCGACTGAACGAAGTGCGACTCCGGCGACGTGCAGTGCCACCAGGCCCCGGCCGCGAAGTCCCGGAGCGCCCGCGGCCGCACCTCCAGCCGGTACACGGGGATGCCGTCCCTCAGCAGGTCGAGATCAGGCGCCCCGGAGCCGCCGCCGGCCCGGCCGCCACCGCGTACGCCCGCCGCGTCCGGCCCCGCCTCGGCGATGCGGAACGCGCCCCCTGGATCCTCCTGTTCCCCCTGCTCCTCCATGGCCAGCGGACCGTGGCTGAGCGCGCCGAATCCGACGTCGGCCAGCCACTCCCCCGCGTCCACCGTCCGCACCCGCAGCGCGAGATGGTCGAACGGGATCCCGAGCCGCCCGCCCTCCCCGTACACCCGTCCCGCGAGCAGCGAGACGTCGTAGCCCAGCGCGGCGAGCAGCGCCCCGAAGGCCCCGTTCAGTTCGTAGCAGAACCCGCCGCGGCGCGCCCCCACCACCTTCTCCAGCAGCCGCTTCTCCTCCAGGACGATCTCCTCACCGAGATGGATCGAGAGGTTCTCGAAGGGGACCGTCTGCAGATGGCGCAGTTGCAGTTCACGCAGGACGTCGATGGTGGGCCACGCCGGGTTCTGGACCCCGAGGCGGCGGAGGTAGGCGTCAGCCTGTGCGGCGTTCATGCCCTCAGTCTCGCGCCACGCGCAGACCCCTGCCCGCCCCGGCGACGGCCAGCGCCCCGTGCACATCCGTCCGCAGTACGGTCGCGCCCCCGTCCCGCAGAGCCGCGACCGTGCTGGGGGCAGGGTGACCGTAGGGGTTGTCCGCGCCGCAGGAGATCAGCGCCAGCCGCGGCGCGGCCCGGCGTATCAGCTCCGGGTCCTGGTAGGCGGAGCCGTGATGCGCCACCTTCAGCACGTCCACGCCACCCACCAGCGCGGCCGCCGGTGTCCGCAACAGTGCCCGCTGGGCCGGGGGTTCGAGGTCCCCGAGCAGCAGCATCCGCAGGCCCGCCGACCGTACGAGCATCGCGACGCTCGCGTCGTTCGGGCCCTCCGGCGCCGACGCCTGCCCTGGCGGCCACAGCACCTGCCAGGACAGGTCCCCGGTACGCCGCCGCTCCCCGGCCATGGCGCGCGTGACCGCAATCCCCCTCGCCGCCGCCTCCCCGTGGACGAACTCCACCTGCTCCTCCGGCTCTTCGAAGCCGGTCGTCTCGATCGCCCCGACGGCACGGCCGCGCAGCACGCCGGGCAGCCCGGCCACGTGGTCGGCGTGGAAGTGGGTGAGGACCACGAGCGGGACGCGGGTGATGCCGAGGTCGCGCAGGCACCGGTCGACCAGCCTGGGGTCGGGTCCGGTGTCCACGACGATCCCGGTTCCCGGACCGGCCGCGAGCACGGTCGCGTCGCCCTGTCCCACGTCGCACATCGCCAGCCGCCACCCCGGCGGCGGCCAGCCCGTGACCACTCTGGCCAGCGGCGGCGGCTGCACCACCGCCAGCACCAGCAGCACCCCGCAGCCCGCGCACAGCCACGGGTGCCGCGGCAGCCGCCGGCCGGTGACCACCGCGGCCGCCGTGGCGAGGGCGAGCAGCGCCGCCCCGCCCCAGCCACCCGGCCAGTCCACTCCGGCGCCGGGCAGCGCCGCCCCGGTCCTCGCGACCTCCGCGATCCATCCGGCGGGCCAACTCGCGCACCACGCGAGCGCCTTGGCCACCGGCATCGCCACCGGCGCCACCGCCAGGGCCGCGAAGCCCAGTACGGTGGCCGGCGCGACCGCGAACTCCACCAGCAGATTGCACGGCACCGCGACCAGACTGACCCGCGCCGAGAGCACCGCCACCACCGGCGCGCACAGGGCCTGCGCGGCGCCCGCCGCGGCCAGCGCCTCCGCGAGCCGCGGCGGAACCCGCCGCCCGCGCAGCGCGCTGCTCCACCGGGGCGCGAGGGTGAGCAGCGCGCCCGTGGCCAGCACGGAGAGCAGAAAGCCGTAACTGCGGGCGAGCCACGGGTCGTAGAGCACCAGCAGCAGCACCGCCGTGGCCAGCGCCGGGATCAGCGACTTCCGGCGGCCGGTCGCGAGGGCGAGCAGTGCGACGGCACCGCAGGCCGCGGCCCGCAGCACGCTCGGGTCCGGTCTGCAGACCACCACGAACGCGAGGGTGAGGGCACCGCCGAGCACCGCGGTCGCCCGCAGCGAGATGCCCAGCCGGGGTGCGAGACCACGCCGCTCGCTGCGCTGCGCCAGACCGGGCGGGCCCAGCAGCAGGGCGAGGATGATCGTGAGGTTGCTCCCGGACACGGCGAGCGTGTGGGCGAGGTCGGTCTCCTTGAAGGCCTCGTCCAGGTCCGGCGTGATCCGCGAGGTGTCCCCGACGACCAGGCCCGGCAGCAGCGCCCGCGCGTCCGTCGGCAAGCCGTCGGTGGCCTCCCGGAGGCCGGCCCGCAACCGTCCCGCGAACCGCTGCGGCCCCGACGGTTCCTCCACCACCTCGGGCCCGGTCCGGTCCCGTACCCGCAGCACGGCGGCGATCCGGTCGCCGCCCACCAGGGCGGGCGCGAGGCGCCCCGTCACCCTGACCCGGGTGGAGGGCAGCAGACCGAGCCACTCCCGCCGCCCGGCCGCACCCACGTCGACGATCACCAGCACCGGCGTCCGCGTCACCGTCCTCCTCCCGGACGCCTCCTCGACGCTGCGCACCTCCGCCTTCGCCAGCACGGACACCGTCGCCAGGTGGTTGCCGGCGACCCTCGGCCGGGTGAGCCGGGGATCGGAGGTGAGCTCGGCCTCGGCGGTCACCGTGGCGAACCGGTCCGCCAGTCCCGGCACCGGCCCCCGGCGCAGATCGGCTCCGTGCAGGCCGGCCGAGGTGGCGGCAGCCGCGACGCAGAGCAGCACGGCGGCGACGGGGACACGCGAGCGGACGCCCCCTGTGGGACCGGCAGCGACTGAGGCGCCCGAGCCGACGCCCCCGGCGGAACCGGCGCCGACGGGGACACGCGAGCGGACGCCCCCTGCCGGTCCGGCACCGAGCAGCAGCCCGCAGGCCACGACCAGGCCTGCGACTGCCACGCCTGTCACCAGACCCGGCGAGGCGTCCAGCGCCAGGGCGGCCGTCGCCCAGGCGGCCAGGGCGGGCGGTACGAGCCGTAGGTCCGTGGGGCCTTCCTGGCGGGGATGGGCGACGCCGAGACGGCCTCGGGCAGCCGCGTGCACGGCCGAGCGCGCACCCGGGACGCGCGGGCCCGGGATGCCCTGGGAGCGACTCATGGCCGTACCAGGTCCCGCAGGTCGGCGAACCGCCGTTCACCGATGCCGTTCACCTCGCGCAGTTCGTCCACCGAGCGGAATCCACCGTGCCGGGTGCGGTAGTCGAGGATGTGCTGCGCCAGCACGGGGCCGACGCCGGGGAGGGTGTCGAGCTGTTCGACCGTGGCGGTGTTGAGGGACACGGGCACCGCGGGCGCACCCGCCCCGCCGGCCGGGACTCCCCCGGCAGGCGGCGGGACGGCGGCGACGGGCGCGGGGCCACCGACGACCACCTGCTCCCCGTCCACCAGGAAGCGGGCCCGGTTGAGATTTTCGACGTCCGTGCCCGGCCGCACCCCGCCGGCCGCCGTCAGCGCGTCGGCAACACGCGATCCGGCCGGGAGACGATGGATCCCCGGCTCGCGCACCTTCCCGCTGACGTCCACGACGATCTCGGCGGCCGGCGTACCGGCGCCGCCGGGCGGAGCGGGCACCGCGCCCGGCGCGGCGGACGGCTCGCCCTCCCGCTCCTCCACGGGAGCCGCCCCGACCACCTCGGGTGCCCGCACGGACTGCGTCCGCCCGGCCCAGAAGTGCTGCACGGCGAAGCCCGCGACGACGACGAGCAGCACGGTGAGCGCCACCACGCTTCTGCGCTCCAGACCGCACCGCGCCTGCAACCACACCGGCATCCGCTCCCGCAGGGCCGGCGCGGCCCGGTCCCGCAATCCCTGCGCGGCGGCGGGCACAGCAGCGGTGTCGTTCGCGTCGGCGTCGCCCGGCGGCCCCGCTCCCGGCTCCCGCCACTCCCCCGCGCGCTCGCCGAAGAGCACCTCGGCGCGGCGCCGGAGTTCCGCCGCCGACGCATGCCTGTGCCGGGCCCGGGCCAGGGTGGGAGGGCGGCGCCGGCGATGCGCCGTACGGCTGTCGGAGGCAGGTCCGCGGCCCGGGCCGCTGGTGACGGATGCTGCGCGCGTGCGTGATCGAAGTGCCATGCGACGAGGATGCGACGCCCCGCCACCCCCGCGATGATCTTGCTCAATTCCCGGGGACTACCGCCGAGTTGTGGAAAACTCCGCCACCCGAACAGGTGAACCCCGGTGAACCCCGACGGGCTCGGCTCACCCCGACGGACACCGCACACCCCCACAGGCACCGCACACCCCCACAGGCACCGCACACCCCCACAGGCTCGGCTCACCCCGACAGGGCACCGCAACACACCCACGGGCTCAGCTCACCCCCACAGGGCTCGGCTCACCCCCACGGGGCTCGGCACACTCCCACGGGCTCAGCTCACCCCCACAGGCACCGCAACACACCCACGGGCTCGGCACACCCCGACAGGGCACCGCACACCCCGAAAGGGCACCGCACCTCGGCAACGAGCCGCCTCACCGCGCCGACACCACAACCCCCAGCAGCCCCGGCCCCGTATGCGCCCCGATCACGGCCCCCACCTCACTCACATGCAGGTCGGCCAGTCCTGCCACCCGCCCGCGCACCCGGTCCGCCAGCGCCGACGCCCGGTCCGCCGCGGCCAGATGGTGCACCGCGATGTCCACCGGCGCGTCCCCCGCCCGGTCGGCCACGATCTCCTCCAGCCGGGCGATCGCCTTGGACGCCGTCCGGACCTTCTCCAGGAGCTCGATCCGTCCCCCGTCCAGCTGCAGCAGCGGCTTCACGGCCAGCGCGGACCCGAAGAACGCCTGCGCGGTACCGATCCGGCCGCCTCGTCGCAGATAGTCGAGGGTGTCGACGTAGAAGTAGGCGGAGGTGCCGGAGGCCCGCTTCTCCGCGGCCGTGACCGCCTCGTCCACCGTGCCCCCGGACTGCGCCACCTCGGCCGCGGCCAGCGCGCAGAAGCCCAGCGCCATCGCGATCATGCCGGTGTCCACCACCCGTACCGGCACGGGCGCTTCGCGCGCCGCCAGGACCGCCGCGTCGTAGGTGCCCGACAGCTCCGCCGACAGATGCAGGGAGACGATGCCGCCGGCGCCCGCCTCGGCGGCCTTGCGGTAGGTCTCGGCGAACAGCTGGGGGCTGGGACGCGAGGTGGTGACGGGACGTCGCTTCTGGAGCGCCTGGGCCAGCGAGCGGGTGGAGATCTCGGTGCCCTCCTCCAGCGCGCGGTCGCCGAGGACCACGGTCAGGGGAACCGCTGTGATGCCGTGGCGCTCCATCGTCCGGTGCGGCAGGTAGGCCGTTGAATCGGTGACGATCGCGACATGGCGGGACATGAGCTGGAGGTTACCTGCCGTAGTGCCCGGGCGGCAGCCCGGGCCTCTCGCCTGCCCGGAAGATGTGCCCGCAAGCCACCTGGACCCCGCGTCCACAGCGCGGGCGACCGCACCGGCGGCGCATGTTCAGGTCGTGCTCTCGGGGCGCGGCTTCTTCTGCCAGGGGTACGTCGGGCGTGGTCCCGGCGGGGTGATGGCGGGCCGCGACGGCTCCTCGGCCGTGTGGGACTGCGGCGTGTCCTGCCAGGTCTGCTGCGCGCTCGGGGCGTCGGCGGGCGGGGCCTCGGGCCACGGCGGCGGTGTCGCCGCGGAGTTCGCCGCCGTCCAGTGCCGCAGTGCCCCGCTCTCCACGTCGATCTGCGCGCTCAGCGCGTCCAGGTCGTCGTCGGCGAAGCGGCCGGCGCGGTCCCGGGCGGCCCAGCGCAGCGACTCCGCCGAGTGTGTGATGCGCTGGGTGCGGTCGCGCAGCTCGGGCAGGCGCTCGGCGAGTGTCGAGCGGTCCGGCTCGGACTCCAGGCGCCTGAGCTCGGCGTCCAGTTCGTGCCCATGGGCGCTGAGTCGCTGGAACAGGCCGAGCGACTCCTTGAGGGACTCGTCCTCGGCGGCGCCGGCCTGCAGCGTGTCCTGCGTGGCCCGCATCGAGGTGCGCAGCTTCAGCCGGAGCTGGGCGATCTCACCCACGGGGCCGGGCTGGGTGAAGGACTTGGCCCGCAGTGCGTGGTCCTCGACCGTGCGGCGCGCCTGTGTGACGGTGCGGTCCACTCCGCGCTTGGCGGCGCCGACCACCTTGACCGTGGCGTAGGCGCCCACGCCCAGGAAGAGTACGAAGAGCAGGGCGAACACCATGATCACTGCTTCCACGAGGCTCCTCCTCCGAACCGGCCGCGGCACGCACCGCGCCACTCCTCAACGGTAAACGCGACAGGCAGGTCCGGAGTTCCAGGCGAACCCCGAACCTGCCCGCAGAGCACCCCGAACCAGCCCCTAGGGGACGCACGAAACAGGCGCACGCCCCGCCGGCGGCTACGCCGGAACGATGTTCACCAGCTTCGGCGCCCGCACGATCACCTTCCGGACGTCTGCCCCGTCCAGCGCCGCGACCACCTTCTCGTCGGCCAGCGCCACCTTCTCCAGCTCCTCCTCGGAGATCGACGGCGACACCTCCAGCCGCGCCTTGACCTTGCCCTTGACCTGCACCACACAGGTCACCGTCTCGTCCACGACGTAGGCGGGGTCGGCGACGGGGAAGCCGGCGTGGACGACCGAGCCGGTGTGTCCCAGCCGCCGCCACAGCTCCTCGGCGATGTGCGGCGCCAGCGGCGCGACCATCAGGACCAGCGCCTCGGCGACCGGCCGCGGCACCGCCCCGCCCGCCTTGGTCAGGTGGTTGTTCAGCTCGGTGATCTTGGCGATCGCGGTGTTGAAACGCAGGCCCTCCAGGTCCCCGCGCACCCCGTCGATCGCCTTGTGCAGCGCGCGCAGCGTCCCGTCGTCGATGCCGGCGGGCTCCACGTCGGCGACGGTGACCTCACCGGTGGTCTCGTCGACGATGTTGCGCCACAGCCGCTGCAGCAGCCGGAACTGCCCCACCACCGCGCGCGTGTCCCACGGCCGCGACACGTCCAGCGGGCCCATGGCCATCTCGTACAGCCGCAGTGTGTCCGCCCCGTACTCGGCGCAGATCTCGTCCGGAGTGACCGCGTTCCTCAGGGACTTGCCCATCTTGCCCAGCAGCCGGGTGACCTGCTCGCCCTGGTGGTAGTACGCGCCGTCGCGCTCCTCCACCTCGGCGGCCGGCACCGCGATGCCGCGGCTGTCGCGGTAGACGTAGGCCTGGATCATGCCCTGGTTGAACAGCCGGTGGAACGGCTCCGCGGACGAGACGTGCCCCAGGTCGTACAGCACCTTGGACCAGAAGCGCGCGTACAGCAGGTGCAGCACGGCGTGCTCGGCGCCGCCCACGTACAGGTCGACGCCTCCGTGCGGCATGCCTTCGCGCGGGCCCATCCAGTACCGCTCGATCTCCGGGTCGACCAGGACCTGGTCGTTGTGCGGGTCCAGGTAGCGCAGCTCGTACCAGCACGAGCCGGCCCAGTTGGGCATGGTGTTGGTCTCGCGGCGGTACTTCTTCGGGCCGTCGCCCAGGTCCAGCGTGACGTCGACCCAGTCCTCGTTGCGCGACAGCGGCGTCTCGGGCCGGGTGTCGGCGTCGTCCGGGTCGAAGGTGCGCGGCGAGTAGTCCTCGACCTCGGGCAGTTCCAGCGGCAGCATCGACTCGGGCAGGGCGTGGGCGATGCCCTCCTCGTCGTAGACGATCGGGAACGGCTCGCCCCAGTACCGTTGCCGGCTGAACAGCCAGTCGCGCAGCCGGAAGTTGACGGTGCCCTCGCCGATGCCCTCGCGCTCCAGCCACTCGGTGATGCGCGCCTTGGCCTCGGCGACGCCCAGGCCGTCCAGGGAGATGTCCTCACCGGACGAGTTCACGATCTTGGCGTCGTACGACGCGAACGCGTCGTCCCAGGTCGAGGCGTCGGTCCCGCGGCCGTCGGAGGGCTCGACGACGCACCGCATGGGCAGCTCGAAGGCGCGGGCGAAGGCGAAGTCACGGCTGTCGTGCGCCGGGACGGCCATGATCGCGCCGGTGCCGTAGCCCATCAGGACGTAGTCGGCGATGAAGACCGGGATCCGCTCGCCGTTGACCGGGTTGGTCGCGAACGCGCCTGTGAAGACGCCGGTCTTGTCCTTGGCGTCGGCCTGCCGCTCGACGTCGGACTTGGCGGCGGCCTGCGCGCGGTAGGCGGCGACGGCGTCGACCGGGGTCCGGTGACCGCCGGTCCACATCTGGTGGGTGCCCTCGGGCCACTGGGCCGGGGTGAACTTCTCGACCAGCGGGTGCTCGGGCGCCAGCACCATGTAGGTCGCGCCGAACAGGGTGTCCTGGCGGGTGGTGAAGACGGTGATGTGCTCGCCGTCCACGGGGAAGTCGACGCGGGCGCCCTCGGAGCGGCCGATCCAGTTGCGCTGCTGCAGCTTGATGGCCTCGGGCCAGTCCAGCGCGTCCAGGTCGTCCAGCAGCCGGTCGGCGTAGGCGGTGATCCGCATGTTCCACTGGCGCAGCTTGGCCTTGAAGACGGGGAAGTTGCCGCGCTCGGAGCGGCCGTCGGCGGTGACCTCCTCGTTGGCCAGGACGGTGCCCAGTCCGGGGCACCAGTTGACGGGCGCGTCCGAGGCGTACGCCAGGCGGTACTCACCCAGCACGTCGGCGCGCTCGGCGGCGCTCAGCTCGTCCCAGGAGCGCCCGCCGGGCAGCGCACGCTCACCGCTCTCGAACTGCTCGACCAGCTCCGCGATCGGGCGGGCCCTCTTCGCCTCGTCGTCGTACCAGGAGCCGAAGATCTGCAGGAAGATCCACTGGGTCCACCGGTAGTAGTCCGGGTCGATGGTGGCGAACGACCGGCGCTTGTCGTGGCCCAGGCCCAGCCGGCGCAGCTGGACCTTCATGTTCTCCATGTTGGCCTCGGTGGACACGCGCGGGTGCGTGCCGGTCTGCACGGCGTACTGCTCGGCGGGCAGGCCGAAGGCGTCGAATCCCAGGGTGTGCAGGACGTTGTGGCCGGTCATCCGGTGGAACCGGGCATAGACGTCGGTGGCGATGTAGCCCAGCGGGTGGCCGACGTGCAGGCCCGCCCCGGAGGGGTAGGGGAACATGTCCATGAAGAACTTCTTGGGCCTGGCGACCGTCTCGGGGTCGCCCGCCAGGTCACCCTTGGGATTGGGTGCCGCGTAGGTGCCGTCGGCGTCCCAGAAGTCCTGCCAGCGTGCCTCGATCTCGGCTGCCATGGCGGCCGTGTAGCGGTGCGGCGCGGCATCCACCGACAGGCCGGCGGTGGCTGCGGGGTTCGTCTCGCTCATGATCTTCAAAGCTCCATCGATCGTCTCTGCCAGCGGCTGTGATTCCTCGGAAACGAAAAATCCCCTCGCACAGGAGGGGACGCCGCGCCGACTCCGGCCACTCGACTCACCCGGTGGCCGGGACTGATCAGCGCGGCCCGCTAAGCAGAAGGCGTACGGCACGCATGGCGTCAGGGTACCGCAGCGCCGGAGCGGGTCGCGACGGACTTCCGGCGGGATCACACATGAACAACGACGCCCCTGGCTCCGTACCTGAGGGTTGTGAAGAACTCGAAAAGCTGAGCAACGTTCAATTGTTACCTGGCGTAACGGCCGCTATGGGGACATCACAAGCCCCTCGCGGCCCATTGATAACAACGCAATAACTCAAACGCCGTACCCCCCGGTATGGAGCCACTTAGAGTGCGGCAGCGGGACCGCTTTCCCGAACCGTTCGGAGTTGCCCCCATGAACCCTCGTCCCCTCAGCAGCTCGCCCCCCGGACCGGGCCCCTCGGCCCCAGGGACGGCGGCCGCGGGCAGTCGGCCGTCCATATCCCGCACCGTCGCGCCGGGAGGCAGGTCGTGAGCACGGACCCGAACGACAGCACGGTGGACGACGCGTTCCTGGAGTTCCTCAACTTCGGCGTCGGCGTCCTGTGTCTCGTCTGCCTCACCTGCTCGGTGATCTGGGGACTCGTCGCCCAGGACCGGATGATCCTCGGCACCCGGCAGAGGATCGCCGCGCAGGCCATCCACCGGATCACGGCCGTCGCGTCCCTCGCGTTCCTCGTCGTGCACATCGTCGCGAAGCTGGCACTGGAGCACACCAGCTGGATCGCCGCGTTCATCCCGTTCGGGCTCCTCGTCACCGGCGGCGACCAGTTCACGGGCACCGCCTTCCTGATCGGCCTGGGCACGCTTGCAGCCCTGCTCATGATCTTCGTCGGTGTCACCGGGGCGATGCGCAACCGCTTCGCGGCCCCGGCGCCCGTCGCGGCCCGCTGGCGGGCGATGCACATGCTGGCCTACCCGGCCTGGTGTGCCGCCCTGATCCACGGACTGTTCGCGGGCCGCCCCGCGAAGCCGTTCTTCATGCTCTGCTACGAGCTGTGCGTGGTGGCGGTCGCCGCGGCGCTGGCCCTGCGCGCGGCACCGCGCCCCGTGAAGCGAAAGGTCGCCGACCTGATCGCCCGGTACATCGGCGGCGCCGGGCACGCCGCCCGTGAGGCGCTGGACGCCAGCCGGGCCAGGGCGGCGGAGTCCTCGCTGCCGGGCCACGAGGGGCCGCGGCAGGCGCGCACCGACCCGACGGGATCCCAGCCCCGCGTGCCGCCCTCCACCGGCCCCCTGTACCAGTCTCCCGCGCCACCCCCCGCCCAGGAGCCCGCCCCCGGCTTCGCCGCCGCCTACCGCGCGGTGTCGGCTCCCTCACGCGCGCGGGGGGCCTTTCCGGCCGACCGGACCGCCCACGTGGAGCAGCTGACCGACATCCAGCCCACGGAGGCCCTCCCGCGCGTGGAGAGCACCTCCGGCTCCTGGCCGATCCCCTCGCCGCCCCCGGTCGGCGAGGCGCCCCCGTCGGCGTACGACCCGCTCCAGGACACGGGATACAACATCCCGGCCTATGACAATCCGGGCGCGTCCGGCTACGGGTCGAGTGATGTGTACGACACCGGTGAGATGAACGCCGCCTTCGGCACGTACTACCCCGACGACACGTACAACAACAGCGGTCCCGCCACCGAAACACTGCCCGGCGCGTCCTACGACTTCGACGCTCCGGGTTCGGGCGAACCTTGGAACACGCCTTCCGGAGGCTTTAAGTGAACGAGGCCCTGCCCGACGTCCCAGAAGTCCGCGTGGTCGGCCTTCCTCAGCTCACGTCGGGCTTCGACCTTGTCGAACGGCTCGATCTGCCCATGCACCTGAAGGTGCACGGGCCGCTCGAACCGCTGGGCGGCGAGCAGCTCGCGCAGCTCGCCGAGCGCATCAACCTCAGGGGCCGCGGCGGCGCCGGCTTCCCCTTCCACAAGAAGCTGCGCTCGGTCGCCGAGTCGGCGATCAAACGCGGCGTCCGCCCGGTCGTCGTCGTCAACGGCAGCGAGGACGAACCGGCCTGCCGCAAGGACACGGTGCTGATCAACCGCGCTCCGCACCTGATCCTGGACGGCGCCCTGCTGTGCGCCGAGGCCCTCGGTGCCCGCACGCTCGTGGTGGGGGTCACCCGTGAGTCCACGCAGCGCTCCATGGAGGCCGCACTCGCCGAACGCGGCCTGAGCAACGGCCGCCGCTCGGCCCTGCGCGCCCGCGTGCAGCGCAACCCGGTCCGCATGGTCACCGGCGCCGCCGCCTCCCTGGTCCGCTCGATCGACGGCGGCCCGGCGATCCCGCCCGGCCGCAAGATCAGCGCCTCGCAGAGCGGCGTCGGCGGCGCGCCCACGCTGCTGTCCAACGCCGAGACGTTCGCGCAGCTGGCGATCGCCGCCCGCATTGGCCCGGAGCGCTACGGGAACACCGGCCTGTACGACGAGCCGGGCACTGTCATGCTGACCGTCTCCGGCGCCGTCGCCCGCCCCATGGTCATCGAGGTGCCCACCGGTGTGCCGCTCCGCTACGTCCTGCAGCTCGCCGGGGCCCCGCCGGTCCCGCAGGGCGTGCTGACCGGCGGCTACCACGGCAAGTGGATCGACGCGGCAACGGTGAACGAGGCGATCGTCTCCCGCAACTCGCTGGACGCGGTGGGTGGTTCCCTGGGCGCCGGCGCGATCCTGCCGATCAGCCAGGACACCTGCCCGCTGGGTGAGTCGCTGCGGGTCGCCCAGTGGCTGGCCGAGGAGAGCGCGGGCCAGTGCGGCCCCTGCTACCTCGGTCTGCCCGCCGCCGCGCGCGGCCTGGAGGACATCCTGGCCGGCGGCGGCCCCGCGGCCCTGGAAGCGCTCAAGCAGGTCGCCAAGAACGTCAAGCGGCGCGGCGCCTGCTCGCACCCCGACGGCTCCGCCATGTTCCTCGAATCCACCGTCAAGGCCTTCACGGACGACCTGGCGGCCCATGTCCTCGGCAACGGCTGCGGGCGGCCGGTGCACGGCGTGCTGCCGCTCTTCGAGGGCGGCCAGACCCCGACGGGCATCCCGGCCGGCGGCGGCTCAGGGGACAACGGCCCCAGTCGCCAGAAGATCTACGTCGACTGGACGCTGTGCCGGGGGCACGGCCTGTGCGCCGACATCCTCCCGGAGGTCTTCGAACTCGGCGCCGACGGCTTCCCGACCGTCGCCCAGGCCCAGGTGCCGCGCCGCGCGGAGGACAAGGCGCTGCGCGCGGTCCGCCGCTGCCCGGCGCTCGCCCTGCGGATCGAGGAGCAGACGGAGCGGCCGCCGGCCCGCAACACCCTCCCGGTCCTCTCCCAGGGCCGCGGGCGGCGCGCCCTGGGCCGCTGACGCCGGCGCAGACGAAGGGGCCGCCAGGAACCGGCGGCCCCGCCCGCCTCGGAGTGCCGGGGAAACGCGAAGATCCCACCGAGTCGCACTCGGTGGGATCTGCAAGGCGGAATCCGATTGTGGAGCTAAGGAGAATTGAACTCCTGACCTCCTGCATGCCATGCAGGCGCTCTACCAACTGAGCTATAGCCCCTTGCAGTCATCGACCGCTCCGCCGGTCTCCCCGGCGGCGACGCCAACATTACACGGTCGACCGGGCACTCCACCAAATCGTTTCCCGTATGCGCCGATACGACCGATACGACCGATATGGTCGGCCCTCGTGACCGTGATCACGTCCACCGCAGTGCACCGCCGGATGCCCGTCGCACTCGGCGCCTGCCTGCTCTCCTTCGCGGCGTTCTGGATCGCCCAGCGGGCCGCGCACGTCTCGATGGTCGACCTGCTGGTGTACCGCGCCGAGGGCGCCACCGTGCGCGCGGGCGGCGACCTGTACGCCCTGCGCGCGACCACCGCCCAACTGCCCGCCACCTACCCGCCCTTCGCCGCTCTGCTGTTCACCCCGCTGACGCTGCCGGACACGGGGTCCCTGCGCACGCTGGCCACCGCCGGGAACCTCGCCCTGCTGGTGGTGTTCGTGCGGCTCTCCCTGCGGCTCGTCGGGCACACGCGCGCGGACACCGTCTGGTGGGCCTCGGCCGTGGCCGTGTGGTGCGAGCCGGTGTGGACGACCCTGCGCTACGGCCAGGTCAACCTGCTGCTCGCCGTCCTCGTGCTGTGGGACCTCTCCCGGCGCCCGGGTGAGCGCTGGGCGGGTGTGGGCATCGGCGTCGCGGCCGCCGTGAAGCTGACCCCGGCGCTCTTCGCCGTCTTCCTGCTCGCCACCGCTCTCACGGCACGCGTCAGGAACCGGGAAGGCCCCTGGCTGCGGCACGCGCGCGGGGCCGTCACCACCTTCGCCGGGGCGACGCTGCTCACGGCGGCCGTCCTCCCGCGGGACTCCTGGCGGTTCTGGACCGGCGTGGTGTTCCGGGCGGACCGCGCCGGGCACGCCGAGGAGACCGCGAACCAGGCCCTGCGCGGCGTTCTGGCGCGTCTGCTGCACACCCCCGACCCGGGGGCGCTCTGGGTCGCCGTGGCCGCTCTCGTGGCCGCCGCGGGGCTGGCGGTGTCGGTGCGGGCGGAGTTGCGCGGCGAACGGGCCTGGGCGGTGGCCGGGTGCGCCGTCACGGCGCTGCTCGTCAGCCCGGTGTCGTGGTCGCACCACTGGGTCTGGTGCGTGCCGCTCGCCGCGCTCCTCGCGGCCAGCCACCGCCGGGCGGCCGCCGCCGGCGCGCTCCTGGTGTTCTGCTCGTACGCCCTGTGGTGGGTGCCGCACACTCCCGGCCGGCCCGAACTGCACCAGAATGCGGCCGAGTTCGCTCTGTCGGGGCTCTACGCCGCCACCGGCTGCCTCGTCCTGGTGACCGCCGCCATCACCCGGAAGGGTCAGGCCGTCACGAACGAGTAGAACCGCTTGAGCGTGCAGTGCTCTTCGAGGAGCCGTCCGTAGATCGGCTCACCCTCCAGTTCGCGGTACGTCTCGATCGGGTCGCCCTTTATGATCAGCGCCCGCGCGCATTCCTCGCACCAGTACTGGTAGTCGGGGTTCACCGGTTCCATGTCGCGGACGATCGGCGTACCGCTGCCGCACCAGTCGCACTTCCGCCTGTGTGCACCCATCGATCAGCTCCAGCTGTGGCCGCAGGCCGTGCACACGTAGGAGATCCCGCCGTTGTCGCCGAGGACCTGGGCGACATGCGCGGAGCCGCAGGAAGGGCAGCTGAGCCGGGTGGTCGTGTCCCGTATCAACGCCGCTCCGCCAAGGAGGTGGCCGACCTCCCCGAGGATGCTCGCAGGCATCGGTACTCCCTCCCGTCGGGCCGCGCCCCCTTCCGGCCGTTTGATTCTGCCACGGCCGGGCCAATACGGTCAGCGACGCCTTGGTACCAGTCCGGCCACGGGCGGCAAGGGGCGCCTCCACAGAGGTATACGCCTCCTGGACCAGGACTGCTCAAACGTGTGACAACGAAAAATCCCGCCCCCTCAAGGGGACGGGATCCGTCCGTGGAGCTAAGGAGAATTGAACTCCTGACCTCCTGCATGCCATGCAGGCGCTCTACCAACTGAGCTATAGCCCCTGGCCCCCACGCGGCGGAGCCGCATGGTGTTTCGCCCCGCTCGGCGGGGCGAACAAGAAGAACTCTAGCCTGCGACCTGCCGGAAAGTGAAATCCGGGTCCCGGCCGTACCCACTGCGCTCAGTCGTCGTCGCCGAGCACCGGCTCCGGCAGGGTGCCGGCGTTGTGCTCCAGCAGCCGCCAGCCGCGGGCGCCCTCGCCGAGGACGGACCAGCAGCAGTTGGAGAGACCGCCGAGGCTCTCCCAATGGTGGGGTTCCAGGCCGAGGAGACGGCCGATGGTGGTGCGGATCGTGCCACCGTGGCTGACGACCACCAGGGTGCCGTCGTCGGGCAGCTTGTCGGTGTGCCGGAGCACGACCGGGGCGGCCCGGTCGGCCACCTCGGACTCCAGCTCGCCGCCGCCGCGGCGCACCGGCTCACCGCGCTTCCACGCGGCGTACTCCTCACCGTGGCGGGCGATGATCTCGTCGTGCGTCAGGCCCTGCCAGACGCCCGCGTACGTCTCGCGCAGGGCTTCGTCGCGGTGCACCTCCAGGCCGGTGAGCGCGGCCAGCTCGGCGGCCGTGTGCGCGGCGCGCATCAGGTCGGAGGCGATGATCGCGTCCGGCTTGAGGGAGGCGAGCAGACGGGCGGCACGGCGGGCCTGGGCGACGCCGGTCTCGGTGAGCTCGACGTCCGTGGAGCCCTGGAAGCGGCGCTCCACGTTCCAGGACGTCTGCCCGTGCCGCCACAGGATGATCCGCCGCCCGCGGCCCGGCTTGGCGGCGCTCACCTCCCCGGTGGCGCTCACCGCCAGTCACCACCCGTTTCGGCGGCCTCCTCGGCGGCCTGCAGCCGGGCGTGCTCCGCGGCCTTGCCGCGGGTGGCCTTGGCGTCGGCGGGCAGTTCGAGCTCGGGGCAGTCCTTCCACAGCCGCTCCAGGGCGTAGAAGACGCGCTCCTCGCTGTGCTGCACGTGCACGACGATGTCGACGTAGTCGAGCAGGATCCAGCGGGAGTCGCGGTCGCCCTCGCGGCGCACCGGCTTGGCGCCCAGCTCCTTCTGGAGCCGTTCCTCGATCTCGTCGACGATCGACTTGACCTGGCGGTCGTTGGGCGCGGACGCGAGCAGGAACGCATCCGTGATCGACAGCACATCGCTCACGTCGTACGCGATGACGTCGTGGGCGAGCTTGTCGGCGGCGGCCTGGGCGGCGGTGGTGATGAGTTCGAGGGAGCGGTCTGTTGCGGTCACTACGCGGCTTTCCGTCGGCGGTCACTTGTATCACCAGGGTCTCACGGACCGCCGACGGCGCCTGAACGCATTACCCGGCGGAGGCCGGCTCGTAGTCCTGGCCGAGGACCACGGAGACGTTCGCGTTGGCGGATACGTCTCCCTCGGCCACGGCGCTCTCGGGCAGCCCCAGTGTCTTGGCGACCTCGGTGGCGTTCTCCTTGTCGGCGGCCTCCGCGTAGGTGACCTCGGACGCCGGCTGGGCACCGCTCGCCGCGCCCGCCTCCAGGAAGGTGAAGCCACCGTTGAGGAGCACCACGCGCGCCTTCTCGGTGTTGTCCTGCACACCGCTGGCATTCCGCACCGAGACCCGGACGGCGGCGTCCTGGCCGGGGCTCTTCGCGGTACCGCCGAGGACCTCCTTGACCACGCCGGCGCCCGCCTCGGCGCTGAGCGTGCCGTCGGCCTGGACGGGCAGCACTTCGGTCTTGTAGTCGCCGCTCTTGGCGAGGTCGGACAGCTTGGCGAGGAAGGTGCCGAGGTCCTTGTCGGTCAGCGACGGGTCGAGGATCTGTGCCAGCGTCTGCACGGTGGTCGTGGCGGCCTGCGGGTCGGACGACAGCTTGCGCAGCACCCCGTGCATCACCTGCCCGAACCGCTCCAGCTGGGCGTTCTGGTCCTCCCCCGGGGCGCGGTAGGTGGCGTAGGCGACGGCCATCTTGCCGCTCAGGGTCTGGCCCTCGCCCTTGTCGACCAGCGGCGCCTCGCCCTTCCTCTTCGCGGCCGGGTCGGGCACCTCGGCGTCGGTGTCGACCTCGACGTTGCCGACGAGGTCGACGAGGTTCTGCAGATACGGCGTGTCCAGGCGCCAGGTGCCCTGGATGGAGGTGCCGAGGACGGTGTCCAGGGCCTCGCGGGTGCCGGAGGAGCCGTCGTCGTCGACCGACTTGGCCAGCGTGGTCGTACCGTCGTCGCCGGACAGCCCGAGCGCGTTGGGCAGCAGGACGGTGGTGCCCTGCTGGGTGGTGGCGTTGTCGACGAGCAGCGCCGTGGAGGTGCCGCCCTTCTTGGTGTCGTGCAGGTGTACGACGATCACGTCCCGCTTCTGCGCCGCGGTGGACGTCGTACCGCCCTTGCCGGCCTCGGGCGAGGACAGGCCCGGCAGCTTCCCGGCGTACCAGAGGTAACCCACCCCTCCGGCGGCGACCAGCGCGAGGACGACGACCAGGGCGACCAGGCGGCTGCGGGCGCGGCGCTTGGCCTCCTCGCGGCGCTCGGTGCGGTTCTCGGTGAATGCCAGCCAGTCGATGACGTCCTCGGAGTCCTGGTCGGGCTCCTCGACGAAGGCGAACTGCTCCGTCCGGTAGTCGCGGTCGTCCTGCCCGTCGTGGCCGTCGTGGCCGTCGTGGCCGTCGTGGCCGACCCCGGGGCCGGAAGGGCCTCGCGCCGGCTCCTGGCGCTGCCCGGGGTCGGCCGGCCGGGCCTGCTGCGGGATGTACGGGGTCTGCTCGGCGACGCGCGGCTGCTGGCCGCTGGTGGCGCCCTGCCCGTAATGGCCGTACGTCTCGTATGAGTCGTACGAGGTCACGGGCTGCTGCTGGCCGGTGCCGTAGGGGTCGTACGGCGGTACCGGCTGCTGCGGGCCGGTGGCGTACGGGTCGTAGCCGTAGCCCTGCTGCTGCGCGTAGGGGTCGTAGTGCTGCTGTGCCTGCCTCTGGTCCGGCACCTGCCGGTACACCGGCCGCCCGTACTCGTCGTAGCCGACGAGTTCGTACTGGTCGGCGCCGTAGCCTGCGGCCCCCGCGTCGTATCGGTCGTTCACCGGTGCCCCTCTCGGCTCACTCGCCGCGGTACAGCTGTCGCTTTGCGATGTAGCGCACGACTCCGTCCGGCACCAGATACCAGACGGGGTCGCCCTTGGCGACTCTCGCACGGCAGTCCGTGGAGGAGATGGCGAGGGCGGGAACCTCGACCAACGAGACGCCGCCCTCCGGAAGCCCGGCGTCGGTCAGGACATGACCCGGCCGCGTGACCCCGATGAAGTGCGCGAGGGAGAACAGCTCCTCGCTGTCGCGCCAGGTCAGGATCTGGGCGAGGGCGTCCGCGCCGGTGATGAAGAACAGGTCGGTGTCGGGATTGAGGGAGCGCAGGTCACGCAGGGTGTCCACGGTGTACGTGGGGCCCCCGCGGTCGAGGTCGATGCGGCTCACCGAGAACTGCGGGTTCTCGGCGGTCGCGATGACCGTCATCAGATAGCGGTCCTCGGCCGGGGAGACGCTGCGGTGGGTCTTCTGCCACGGCTGCCCGGTCGGTACGAACACCACCTCGTCGAGGTGGAACTGGGCGGCGACCTCGCTGGCCGCCACCAGGTGCCCGTGGTGGATCGGGTCGAACGTCCCGCCCATGACGCCGAGCCGGCGCTTGGCCGGGGTCGACGGGCCGGTAGGCATGTCCTGCTCTCCCATGCGTGCAGACCCTACCGGCCCGGCCTGTGGAGTCAGCGGTCGCGGTTGAACCGGGTGGTGATCCACAGCAGCAGCATCAGGGCGATGAACGCGCCACCGCCGGTGAGCAGGGGGCTGAGGCTCTCGTGGTTGCCGTGCTCCTCGCCCTCGGCGGCGAGGGTGACCAACTGGGCAGCGGCGCTGTGGAAGCTCATCTTCGGCAGGACCTATCGCGTGTGGGCGGCATAAGGACGTCGGCTCATCGTAAGCGGGGGCCTCGGCCGCGCTCACGCCGACTCCGCCGTCGAGCAACCTTCCCTGGCCCTCAGTCGTCCTTCCGCCTGTAACCCCGCAGCAGGAACCATCCCGTCAGCACACAGCCGACGACCATCACGATCAGCACGACCCGGAGGAGATTCCCCGCCCCCTGCTCCGGTGCGGCGCTGAGCCAGTCGGTCGCGGCGATGTGCTCCATGGTGCGGGACTCCTTCGTCGTACTGCCCGTCCACGGTATCTGCGCCTAGGCTGGGGCTGACTTCGGGGGCGTACAAGAAGGCGCAGAGCGAACACCAGGGCACACCGACGCACATGGGGGACCACATGTCCGACGACGGCCACCAGCAGGACGGGCACGAGAGGGTGCCGAGCAGGCAGCGCAGGCGCTTCCCGGAGATCTCCTCACGTGCGTACGAACACCCGGCGGACCGCTCCGCGCTGGTCGCGCTGCGCAAGCTGAGCGGCTTCGACACGGTCTTCAAGGCGCTCAGCGGCCTGCTGCCCGAGCGAAGCCTCAGGCTGCTGTTCCTGTCCGACTCGGTACGCGTCTCGGACCGGCAGTTCGCCCATCTCAACGACATGCTGCGCGACGCCTGCTACATCCTGGACCTGGAGAAGGTCCCGCCGATGTACGTCAACCAGGACCCGCTGCCCAACGCGATGTGCGTCGGCCTGGACGAGCCGATCATCGTCGTGACCACGGGACTCGTCGAACTGCTCGACGAGGAGGAGATGCGGGCGGTGATCGGCCACGAGGTCGGCCACGCCCTGTCGGGCCACTCCGTGTACCGCACGGTCCTGCTGTTCCTGACCAACCTCGCCCTCCGGGTCGCGTGGATCCCGCTGGGCAATGTCGCGATCATGGCGATCGTGACGGCGCTGCGCGAGTGGTTCCGCAAGTCGGAGCTGTCCGCCGACCGCGCCGGGCTGCTGGTCGGGCAGGACCTCCAGGCCTCGATGCGCGGCCTGATGAAGCTGGCCGGCGGCAACCATCTGCACGAGATGAACGTGGACGCCTTCCTGGAGCAGGCCGAGGAGTACGAGGCGGGCGGCGACCTGCGTGACTCCGTGCTGAAGATCCTGAACGTGCTGCCCCGCTCCCACCCGTTCGCCACGATCCGCGCGGCCGAGCTGAAGAAGTGGGCGGCCTCCCGCGACTACCAGCGGATCATGGACGGCCACTACCCGCGGCGCGGCGAGGACAAGGACACCTCGGTCACCGACTCCTTCCGCGAGTCGGCGGCGAGCTACGCGGGGCAGGTGCGTCACAGCAAGGACCCGCTCATGAAGCTGGTCAACGACATCGCGGGCGGCGCGGGGGACCTCGGCAGCCGGGTGCGGCGGGGCTTCGGCGGCTTCGCGGCCGGCGGCACGGGCTCCGCGGGCACGACGGGCTCCGCGGACACGAGGGGCACGACGGGTACCAATGGTTCGGGCGGCTCGACCGGGTCCGCCGAACCGCCGCGCGAGGACTGACCCCCGCTCAGGCCCTCGGCTGCGCGCTGTCCGCCAGCGTTGCGCACAGCGCCGCCGTGCCCTGGGGGGCGTACGGGTCGGTGCCGGCCGGTCCGCCCGCCTCGGGGGTCTGGCCGGCGAGCAGGGGGCGCAGGTGGTTGGTGGCGTCCTCGGCGCAGGACAGCGGCCCGGCCTGGAGTGAGGAACCGACCAGCTCTGCCTGGTGCAGCCGCAGGTCGTCGCGGTCGAAGCGGAAGTGCAGCTCGCGCCGGACGGTGAACAGGGAGACCTGGGCGCGGTCACCGGCGCCGGCCGGTCGCAGCGCGTACACGAAGGTGTGGTCCGAGGTGACCTCCAGGGTGGCGGCGTCGGTCTCGACGGCCTCCAGGGAGCCCTGCACCCGGATCGTGCGGTCGGCGAGCTCGGCCCGTGAGGGGTCGAAGCGCACCAGCCAGCCGATGGGGGCGTGCCGGCCGTCGGCGGCCGGGTGCGCGAAGCTGCGGTCGAACTGATCGAGTTGTTCGGGGTCGAGCAGCACGCGCACGGGCCTGGTCTGCCCGCCGGTGAGCACGTCCGGGTGGAGCGAGGAGCGCACGAGGTAGTCCTTCGCCGTGGTCAGGGCGGTGACGACCTGGCCGTCGGAGAAGTTCGCGGTGCGCCGGGCGGCCGGGAGTGTGATGCCTTCGGCGCCGGCACGGAACTGGGCGGCCGGACTGCCGGCGTAGAGCCGGTCGGCGTCGGCGCCGCCGGGGACCCTGCCCTGTGGTGTGAGCGGGATGACGGTCATCCGCAGCGGGTCGGCCAGGCGGTCGGCCTGCGGGGTCTGGTAGGGGTGCCGTACGCCCATGTAGAGCGCGGTGCCGAAGGCGATCGCGATGAGGACGACCAGCAGCAGCGCCTGCCGGGACAGGCCCCGTCGCCTGGGCGTCATGGGCATGCGGCGGCGGACGGCGGGCGCGTGGTCGGCCAGGCGCTCCTGCGCGGAGAACTCCTCGAGGCGGGCAGCGCGGATGAACGACTCGTCGAACACGACGGATCGGTATTCGTCGTCCGCACCGTTGGAGGCGCCGTCGGGTGTCCCCTCAGGTGGTTCTCCAGGCCCGCCCATATCTTCAGAGTAGGTCTGCGCAAGCCCGGGTAAACGCCTCGCTGCACGACAACTTCTGACAGGTACTCACCAGGTACGGAGCCGCCGTCCGGGCGGTCGGATCCGGACGTTCAAGGGGTGGGCGGGACCGCCGGGACGGTCGG
Source organism: Streptomyces sp. NPDC047706 (assembly GCF_043204795.1). NCBI lineage: Bacteria > Bacillati > Actinomycetota > Actinomycetes > Kitasatosporales > Streptomycetaceae > Streptomyces > Streptomyces sp. NPDC047706. Next base: position 112,906 of record NZ_JBIDCW010000025.1, read on the forward strand.
CCGGGAGTGGTCGGCGGAGGCGGAGGGCGCCGCCGACGTGCCGTGCTCCAGGCCGGTCGAGGCGGGCGGCGGGACCTGGTCCTGGCGGTGGGACGAGGCGCCCCGGTAGACCGCGGCGAAGGCCAGCGCGATCATGCCGATGCCCATCACGAGGGCGAGCAGCCAGGCGACGGGCCGGTGCCAGCGGACCTGCTTGCCGTACGCCCCGACGTGGTCGCCGGGGACGTCGAAGTCGTCCAGGTCGTCGAGGTCCGCGTCGTGGCCGAACGCGCCGGGGTCGTCGGGGCCGTACGCGTCGTCGTGGCGCTCACGCCTGCCGTGTGCCCGGCGGGCCTCCGCCTCGGAGGCCTCGGCCCTGGCCTGTGCGGCAGCCACGAGGCGCTCGACGGCGGTCGGCTCGTGCACCGCGGCCGACCGTACGAAGGCCTCGTCGAAGACCACGGAGGCGAACTCTTCGTCCGACACCCCGCGGTCGTGGTCGTCGTCGGGCTCCCAGCCGTCAGGGAACGGCGTGCCCCCCACGTCCTCCGGCACGGATCCAGAGTAGACCTGGGGGGTCATTTTGGGCAGACGGTATGGAAATTCATCCGCCTGCCGGAACATCTCCCCGGCCGCGCGCGCCGGGGGCGTGCGCCTCAGCGCCGTACGTGCCCGTCGCCGGTCACGATGTACTTCGTGCTGGTCAGCTCCGGCAGCCCCATCGGCCCGCGGGCGTGCAGCTTCTGCGTGGAGATGCCGATCTCGGCGCCGAAGCCGAACTGGCCGCCGTCGGTGAAACGGGTCGAGGCGTTCACCGCGACGGTCGTGGAGTCGACCAGCCGGGTGAAGCGGCGTGCGGCCTGCTGGGAGGTCGTCACGATGGCCTCGGTGTGCCCGGAGGTCCACAGCCGGATGTGCTCGACGGCCTTGTCCAGGGAGTCCACCACCGCCGCGGCGATGTCGTAGGACAGGTACTCCGTCTCCCAGTCCTCGGCGGTCGCCTCGACGACGGCCGCCTTGCTGCCCTCGGCGTACGCCATCACCCGCTCGTCGGCGTGCACGGTCACCCCGGCCTCCGCGAGGGCGTCCAGGGCGCGCGGCAGGAACCGGTCGGCGATGTCCCGGTGCACCAGCAGCGTCTCGGCGGCGTTGCACACGCTGACCCGCTGGGCCTTGGAGTTGATCAGCACCTCGACAGCCGTGTCCAGGTCGGCGTCGGCGTCGACGTAGACGTGGCAGTTGCCGGTGCCGGTCTCGATCACCGGGACGGTGGACTCCTGGACGACCGTGCGGATCAGCGAGGCCCCGCCGCGCGGGATCAGCACGTCGACCAGGCCACGCGCCCGCATCAGCTCGCGCACGCTCTCGCGGCTCTCGCCGGGCACCAGCTGCACCGCGTCGGCGGGCAGCCCGGCGCCGCCGACGGCGTCGCGCAGCACCCGCACGAGCGCGGTGTTCGACTCGTACGCGGAGGCGGAGCCGCGCAGCAGGACGGCGTTGCCCGACTTCAGGCACAGCGCGGCGGCGTCCACGGTGACGTTCGGCCGGGCCTCGTAGACGATCCCCACCACGCCCAGCGGGACGCGGACCTGGCGCAGGTCGATGCCGTTGGGCAGGGTCGAGCCGCGGACCACCTCACCGACGGGGTCCGGCAGCGCGACCACGTCGCGCACGTCGGAGGCGATGGCCCGCACCCGCTCCGGGGTGAGGGTCAGCCGGTCGACGACGGACTCGCTGGTGCCGGCCTCGCGGGCCTTGGCCACGTCCTTGGCGTTGGCCTCGACGATCTCGCTCGTACGGACCTCCAGCGCGTCCGCGACGGCGAGCAGCGCGTCGTCCTTCACGGCCCGCGGCAGCGGCGCGAGGTCGGCTGCGGCGGCCTTGGCACGGTAGGCGGCCTGGGTGACCGGGGTCATGGAGTCGTACGGCGAAAGCGTGGTCATGAGGGAAGGGTAGTGCGCGGCACGGAGGGCTTCACCGGTCATCCCAAACCCCGAGACACGGGCGCAAGCCCCTCAAAACGGGTGCACTCCCACGGGTGACGCGGGCAGCGGGCCGTAGCCCTCGGAGATGCGCTGGTGGTAGGTGGCCCGGTCGATGACCTCCAGGCCGACGATCTCCCAGGGCGGCAGCCCGGCGGTCTGCCGGTGCTCGCCCCACAGCCGCAGCGCGACAGCGGCCGCGTCGTGCAGGTCGCGGGCTTCCTCCCAGTACCGGATCTCCGCGTGGTCGTCGGCGTATCTGCTGGTCAGCAGAAAGGGGTGGTCGTGGGCGAGCTGTTCGAGTGCCCGCCGGACCTCCGGCAGCGGGGCCGCCTCGCCGGAGACACTGAGAGTGACGTGCCACAGCCGGGGCAGGTCCTCGGGCTCCTCGCCCGGGTAGCGGTCACCGGCGGCGACGCTCGTGAGGGCGCGCTCCTCGCCCGCCGGGCGGGGGGAGGCTCCACCGGCACCGCCGCGGGACGCTGCCCCAGGGCGCACTCGTCTCACGACGGCCTCCTTTACACGATGGTCGAGCAGGGGTCGAGCCATGCCCGCGCGGTATGCGCCTGTGAGACAAAGTTGAGCAGGCGCCGCGGGATCGCGGGGCGGTTTTGCGGAACGTCCACCTCAGGACGGGGGCATTTGCGGGGCGTTCCCCCTGTTTTCGGCCGCGCGCCAATCGGTGTCAGTGGTGCAGGATCACCAGATCGTCCCGGTGGACGACTTCACGCTCGTACGCCGGCCCCAGGTCACGCGCCAGCTCCCGGGTGGAGCGGCCGATCAGCAGCGGGATCTCCTTGGCGTCGAAGTTGACCAGCCCGCGCGCCACGGCGTGACCCGTGCCGTCCCGCAGTTCGACCGGGTCGCCGGCGCTGAACTCGCCCTCGACGGCGGCGATTCCGGCCGGCAGCAGCGAGGTGCGGCGCTCCACGACCGCGCGCACGGCTCCGTCGTCCAGCGTCAGCGCCCCCTGCGGGGCGGAGGCGTGCTGGAGCCACAGCAGGCGGTCGGCGGAGCGTTTGCCGGTGGGGTGGAAGAACGTGCCGGTGTCCTGGCCGGTCAGCGCGTCGGTGGCGTGGACCGCGCTGGTGAGGACGACGGGGATGCCCGCGGCGGCGGCGATCCGGGCGGCCTCGACCTTGGTGACCATGCCACCGGTGCCGACACCGGCCTTGCCGGCGCTGCCGATCTCCACACCGCAGAGGTCGGCCGGGCCCCGTACCTCCGCCATCCGCGAGGTGCCCGGCTTGCCGGGGTCGCCGTCGTACAGGCCGTCCACGTCGGAGAGCAGCACCAGCAGGTCGGCGTGGACCAGGTGGGCGACGAGCGCGGCGAGCCGGTCGTTGTCGCCGAAGCGGATCTCGTCGGTGGCGACGGTGTCGTTCTCGTTGACGATCGGCACGGCGCCCATCGCGAGGAGCTTGTCCAGGGTGCGGGAGGCGTTGCGGTGGTGGGCGCGGCGGCTCATGTCGTCGGAGGTGAGCAGCACCTGGCCGACGCGGACTCCGTAGCGGGCGAAGGAGGCGGTGTAGCGGGCGACGAGCAGTCCCTGGCCCACGCTGGCGGCCGCCTGCTGGCGGGCCAGGTCCCTGGGGCGGCGGCGCAGGCCCAGCGGGGCGAGACCGGCGGCGATGGCACCGGAGGAGACCAGCACGATCTCCTTCTCACCACCGCTGCGGATCTTGGCGAGGACGTCGACGAGCGCGTCGACCCGGTCCGCGTCCAGCCCGCCGGAGGCGGTGGTCAGCGACGAGGAACCCACCTTGACGACGATCCTGCGGGCCTCGTGCACGGCCTGCCTTGCCCCTGCCACCTTGCTGTCTGTCCCCTCGCGTAGGTCCGGTGCCCCGGAACCGCAATCTACGCGAAGCGGCTCGTCCACCGCGCGCCGGTCCAGCGTCCGGGACGGCGCTTGCCCGCCGAGCGGTGCAGCAGCCGGCGGGGCGGGGCGTCGGGAAAGCGGACGCGTGGGCGCCGCACGGGAGCGACGCGTCGGACGCCGCCTTGCCGCAACGGGTCCTCCAGGCCGTCAGGCGACCGCCGTCGCACCGACGGCCCGCAGGGGGCCCGGTCCGTTCCCGGCCGCCTAGAACGGCTCGAAGTCGTCGAACGCCTGCTGGATCTCGTCCCGTTCGGCCTGCCGGTCCCGGCGCCGCTGCACCGCGGGACGCTGCTCCTCCATGCGGTGGTCCTCACCGCGGCGGCCCAGCATCTCCGCACCGGCCATGACGCTCGGCTCCCAGTCGAACACCACGGCGTTCTCCTCGGGGCCGATGGCCACGCCGTCCCCGGAGCGCGCGCCGGCCTTCACCAACTCGTCCTCGACACCGAGCCGGTTGAGCCGGTCGGCGAGATACCCGACCGCCTCGTCGTTGTTGAAGTCGGTCTGCCGCACCCAGCGCTCCGGCTTCTCGCCCCGCACCCGGTACAGCCCGTCGTCCTCGCGGACGACCGTGAAGCCCGCGTCGTCCACGGCCCTGGGCCGGATGACGATCCGCGTCGACTCCTCCTTGGGCCGGGCGGCACGGGCCTGCGCGACCAGGTCGGCCAGCGCGAAGGACAGCTCCTTCAGGCCGGTCCGCGCCACCGCTGACGCCTCGAACACGCGGTATCCGCGCTCCTCGAGGTCCGGCCGGACCATCTCCGCGAGGTCCTTGCCGTCCGGCACGTCGATCTTGTTCAGCACGACGATCCGCGGCCGGTCGTCCAGCCCGCCGTACTCCCGCAGCTCCGCCTCGATGACGTCGAGGTCGGAGGCCGGATCGCGGTCGGACTCCAGGGTGGCGGTGTCCAGGACGTGCACCAGCACACTGCACCGCTCGACGTGCCGCAGGAACTCCAGGCCGAGCCCCCGGCCCTGGCTGGCGCCGGGGATGAGTCCGGGGACGTCGGCGATGGTGTAGACGGTCGAACCGGCGGTGACGACACCGAGGTTCGGCACGAGCGTGGTGAAGGGGTAGTCGGCGATCTTCGGCTTGGCGGCGCTGAGCACGGAGATCAGCGAGGACTTGCCGGCGCTCGGATACCCCACGAGCGCCACGTCGGCGACGGTTTTGAGCTCCAGTACGACGTCCTGGAGGTCGCCCGGCTCACCGAGCAGCGCGAAGCCGGGCGCCTTGCGCCGGGCGGACGCCAGCGCGGCGTTGCCGAGGCCGCCCCGGCCGCCCTGCGCGGCGACGAAGGAGGTGCCGTGCCCGACCAGGTCGGCCAGCACATTGCCCGCCTTGTCGAGCACCACGGTCCCGTCCGGCACCGGCAGCACCAGGTCCTGGCCGTCCTTGCCGGAGCGGTTGCCGCCCTCGCCGGGCTTGCCGTTGGTGGCCTTGCGGTGCGGGGAATGGTGGTAGTCGAGCAGCGTGGTGACCGACTGGTCGACCGTGAGGATCACATCCCCGCCGCGGCCGCCGTTGCCGCCGTCGGGTCCGCCGAGCGGCTTGAACTTCTCACGGTGGACGGAGGCACAGCCGTGGCCCCCGTTACCCGCGGCGACATGCAGTTCGACGCGGTCCACGAAGGTGGTCATGGTCTGGTGCCTCCAGTTACGTACGGGAATGTCTCTTGAGCAACACGCGAAAGGCGGACCCGCTTCCCGGTGAGGGAAGTGAGGTCCGCCTCGCGAAAGCTTCCGGTCAGGCGACCGGAACGATGTTCACGACCTTGCGGCCACGGTGGGTGCCGAACTGCACCGAACCGGCCTGCAGCGCGAACAGCGTGTCGTCGCCGCCACGGCCGACGCCCGCACCCGGGTGGAAGTGGGTGCCACGCTGGCGGACCAGGATCTCGCCCGCGCTCACGACCTGACCGCCGAAACGCTTCACGCCGAGGCGCTGAGCGTTGGAGTCACGACCGTTACGGGTGGACGATGCGCCCTTCTTGTGTGCCATCTCTCCTCAGTCCCTTACTTCGCAGCCGCGGGGATCTCAGTGACCTTGATCGCCGTGTACTGCTGGCGGTGGCCCTGACGACGGCGGTAGCCGGTCTTGTTCTTGTAGCGCAGAATGTCGATCTTCTGGCCCTTGTGGTGGTCCACGACCTCGGCCTGGACCTTGATGCCGGCCAGCACCCACGGGTCGCTGGTCACAGCGTCGCCGTCGACGACGAGCAGGGTCGAGAGCTCGACCGTGTCGCCAACCTCGGCGGTGGAAATCTTGTCAACCTCAACGATGTCGCCGACAGCAACCTTGTGCTGGCGGCCACCGCTGCGCACGATGGCGTACACGCGGATCTCACTCTCTCGCTCGGGAACGGCACCCCCGCAGTCCAGCCACCCGACATGCGAAGCGGCCTCTCCGAGACGCCCGGCGTCCCGGAGGAAGAGGTTTACGGGGATGTGGCGTGCCACTCGACACGCCGACGGTCAAGGTTACGGGGCGGTGGCCGAGGGGGTCAAACCGGGCCACCGTCGGGGGGGGGGGGGGGGGGGGGGGGGGGGGGGGGGGGGCCCCCCCCCCCCCCCCCCCCCCCCGGGGCCGCCCCCCCCCGCCCCCCCCCCCGGGCCGGCGCGCCCGCCG
>NZ_JBIDCW010000026.1:0-111853 GCF_043204795.1 Streptomyces sp. NPDC047706
GTGTTTCATAGTGTTTCGGTGGTCATAGCGTGAGGGAAACGCCCGGTTACATTTCGAACCCGGAAGCTAAGCCTTACAGCGCCGATGGTACTGCAAGGGGGACCCTGTGGGAGAGTAGGACGCCGCCGAACAATTATTGAGGGAAACCCCGCATCTTCGGATGCGGGGTTTTCTGCGTTTAGGGTTCACGTATGCGCTATGACCTGGTGATCTTCGACAACGACGGCGTTCTCGTCGACAGCGAGCCTCTCTCCAACCGGCTCCTGGCGGCGTATCTCACCGAGCTCGGACATCCGACCTCGTACGAGGACTCCCTGCGCGACTACATGGGCGCCGCCATGCACCGCGTGCACGACCTGGTGGCGGAGCGGACCGGGCAGCGGTTGCCGGGTGACTTCGACGACGTCTTCCACGGTCGGGTGTTCGCCGCGTTCGAGCGGGAGTTGAAGGCGGTGCCCGGTGCTGTGGACGTACTCGGGAAGCTGGTGGCGGAGGGCGTGCCGTACTGCGTGGCCTCGTCCGGGAGTCATGAGCGGATCAGGGTGGGGCATCGGGCGGCCGGGCTGGAACGGTGGTTCGATGATGGGCGGATCTTCAGTTCCGAGGATGTGGGGAGGGGGAAGCCGGCGCCTGATCTCTTCCTGTACGCGGCCGAGCGGATGGGGGTGGCGCCGGAGCGATGTGTCGTCGTCGAGGACAGTCCGCTGGGCGTGCGGGCGGCGGTCGCGGCCGGGATGGTGGTGTACGGGTTCACCGCGATGACGCCGGCGGCGAGGCTGAGTGGGGCGACGCGACTGTTCGGTGACATGGGGGAGTTGGCGGAACTGTTGATCTGAGCCGGGACCTGAAGCTGAGGACAATTCATCTTTGGCTGGATATACCCAGCGGTAGCTCGGGGCCCTACGCTCGCCGCCATGACTCGTGTGCTGCGGCGCGGCAGGGCCTCGTTGGCGTTCGGCTTCTTCGCCCAGGGCGTTGCGTTCGCTCTTCTGGTGACGCGGATTCCGGCCATCCAGGACCGGTACGGGGTCTCCGACGCGCTGCTGCCGGCGTTTCTGGCCGCGGTGCCGGTGCTGGCCGGCGTCGGGAGCGTGGCGACCGAGCGGCTGGTGAGGCGTGTACCGCCCAGCTCGGTGCTGCGGTGGTCCCAGCCGGTGGTGCTGCTGGCGCTGCTGGGGGTGGGCGCCGGTGAGCGGATGGTGGAGCTGGCGGTGGCGCTGGCCGCGTTCGGCCTGGCGGTGGGGGCCCTGGATGCCTCGATGAACATGCTGGGGGTGAGCCTGCAGCGGTCGTACGGGCGCAGCATCATGCTCGGGTTCCATGCCGCGTACAGCCTCGGCGGGATCGTGGGGGCGTCGTTGGCGTGGGTGGGGGCGCACTGGGGGCTGGCGCTGGTCGTGTCGTATCTGCCGGTGGTGGGGGTGCTGGTGCCGGCGGCCCTGGTGGGAAGCCGGTGGTACGTCGACGGGGATGGCGCCGAAGGGGTCGAAGGCGCGGGCGCCGGTGAGGCGGGGGGTGTCGCCTTCCGGGCGCTGCTGCCCTTGTGTCTGGTGATGACCTTCGCGTACATCGGGGACGCGACCGTTGCCAACTGGAGTGCGAAGTACTCGCAGGACGTGCTGGGGAGCTCGGAGCAGATGGCGACGGTTCCCTACAACGTCTACATGGTCACCACGCTGGTGGGGCGGGCGCTCGGGGACTTCGGGGTGCGGCGGTTCGGTGCCGTGCGGGTCGTACGGGGCGGGGCGGTGGTCGCCGCGGTGGGGTTCGCGGTGGTGGCGGGGGCGCCCGCGGCGTGGGCCGGGCTGGCCGGGTTCACCCTGCTGGGGCTGGGGTTGTGTGTGCTGGTTCCGCAGGCGTTCGCGGCGGGTGGGAGATTGTTTCCGGGGGCTTCTGATGCAGCCGTGGCGCGGCTCAATATTTTCAACTATGTGGGGTTTCTGATCGGTTCGCCGTTGGTGGGGGCACTGGGCGATGCCTGGAGCTATCGGGGGGCGATGCTCGTACCGATGGTGTTGGTGCTGGTGACACTCGTGTACGCCCGGTCGTTCGCCGCTCAACCGTACCGATACGGTGGCGGGCATGAGCGGCCGCGCACAGCTGATGTGGGACGAGGCAGTAACGGGCTATGACTTCGGGCCGGACCATCCGATGGATCCGGTCCGGCTGGCTCTGACCCGGAGACTGGTCGAGGCGTTCGGGCTGGATCGTGAGCTGGACGTCGTGGCGGCGAAGGCGGCGGGGGAGTCGACGCTGCGGCTCGTTCACCGGGAGGACTACATCGGGGCCGTGAAGGCCGCGTCGGTGGACCCGCGGGCGGCCGACCAGTCCTACGGGCTGGGGACGTTGGACGATCCCGCTTTCGCCGGGATGCATGAGGTGTCGGCACTGATCGCGGGGCAGTCGGTGGGGGCCGCGGAGGCCGTGTGGCGGGGGGACGCGCTGCACGCGGTGAACTTCGCGGGTGGGCTGCATCATGCGATGCCGGCGGCGGCCTCGGGTTTCTGCATCTACAACGACGCCTCGCTGGCCATCGCCCGGTTGCTGGAGCTGGGGGCGGAGCGGGTGGCCTATGTGGATGTCGATGTGCATCACGGCGACGGTGTGCAGGCGGCGTTCTGGGAGGACCCGCGGGTACTGACGATCTCGCTGCACGAGCATCCCCGCACCTTGTTTCCGCAGACCGGGTGGCCGGAGGAGACGGGAGCGGAGGGGCCTGCCGCGGGGTCGGCGGTGAATGTGGCGTTGCCGGCGGGGACGGGGGATGCCGGGTGGCTGCGGGCGTTCCACGCGGTGGTGCCGGAGCTTGTCGCCGGCTTCCGGCCGCAGGTGCTGGTGACGCAGCACGGTGCGGACACGCATTTCGAGGATCCTCTCGCGCACCTGGCGGTTTCCCTGGACGCGCAGCGGGCCGTGCAGGTCGCCTGCCATGAACTGGCGCACGAGTACGCCGGGGGGCGCTGGGTGGCCCTGGGCGGCGGCGGTTACGCGGTGGTGGATGTGGTGCCGCGGTCCTGGACCCATCTGGTGGGAGTCGCGGCCGGGCGGGAGGTGGCGCCCGAGTCGATGATCCCCGAGGGGTGGCGGCAGGAGGTCTACGCCCGTACGCGGCAGTTGGCGCCGTCGCGGATGACGGACGGGCGGTGGCCGGTGGAGTGGCGGGGCTGGGAGGCGGGGTACGACCCTGCGGACCGGCTGGATCAGGCTGTGCTGGCCACGCGCCGGGCCGCGTTCCCGCTGCGGGGGCTGCTGGCCTGAAGCGGCCCGTGCTGGGGTTGCCGTCCTGGGGTTGCCGGCCGGGGGTGCCGGGCCAGGGATCTGCCGGGTCCGCCTGGCAGTGCGGGCCGGCGCCGCCGCTGTGGTGGCGGCTCCATTACGCCAACCGAGCCCCGTATCCCCGTTCCCGCCCCACCTCCCCGCCCAGGTCCGCCACCATCCCCCCATGCCCATCCTCACCCCGCCCGCTGCCCGAGACCGTCTGCGTGCGCATCTCCTGGCCGCTCGGCTGGCGGGTGCCGTGGCGACCTCGCGGGAGGAGAGTCTGCGGAGTTATCGGGGCTTCGCGGCCCGTGATCCGCGCTTGCTGATCGGGATCGATCCCGAATGGGCGTGGACCGAGCGGGATTTGATCGGCCTGATGGCGGACAAGTGCGGGGTATCCGCTGATCCGAGGTGTGTGTCCGGCCCGGATGTGATTGACCCGGAGCTGACGCTCGCCGCTCTGGAGGCGTTCTCCGAACGGCTCGCCGCCGTCGCGGAGCGTGGTGCTCCCGTGTTGCTCGGGACCGGTCACCCGCACCGGTTGCTCGGCTTCTACGGCGCACTGGCGGACGCCTTGTCGGCGGCCGGATGTGCCGTCCTCACACCGGCGAAGGGTCGCTCTGTCGACATAACGACTAGGTTCGGCCTACGCACGTACAACCTTGATTACGTACGAGGCGTCGCGATGGTGCAGGAGCCCGGCGCGCCCGGCCCCGGTTGTGCGACCGGCGCACACACTCATTCCCCGCTCCCGGTTCGAACCGTTCTGGACGCGGTCGCCGAGGCCGGCGGGCCCCTCCCGGAGCTGGTCGTGGGGGACCACGGATGGGTCTGCGGTGCAGGTCAGCTGGGGTTCGAGGCGATCGGCCTGGCTGACACCAACGATCCGGCGCCGTTCGTCGGCGAGGCCGAGGGGCGGGTGGCGGTGGTCATTCCACTTGATGACGCCGTGCGGTCGGATTACTACCGGCCGCTTACCCGCTACGTACTCAATCGGGCGTGTCTGTCACAGTAGGCCGCCGATGGGTGCACCTCTTCCCCACTCGCATCACCCGCCCCTAGTCTGGGGAGTGAGCACGCAGCGACGAAGAGTCACCGGAAGGGGAAGCCGGTGGCCGTCGAAGTCGAGTGCGGAAGGTACAGGTGTGTCATGGCTGCAACTGGAGATCAGAGGCCTCTGAGCGAGGTCCAGTTCCTTACCGTGGCGGAAGTTGCCGCGGTGATGCGAGTGTCGAAGATGACCGTGTACCGCTTGGTGCACAGCGGCCATCTGCCCGCGATCAGGGTGGGGCGGTCGTTCCGCGTCCCCGAGAACGCGGTTCACGAGTACCTCCGTGACAGCTATGTGGGGGTGGAAACGGCCTGACGGCGATCCGGGGAGATCGGCTCAGGGCACTTTCCGGTCTCCCCGCGCACCTCGATTACGACCTCAGCGCTCGGGCGGGTAGGCTAGCCCCTCGTAGGTCGTGTGGGCCCATGGCGCCCAAACACCGAGTGATGAGAAGTGAGCGAGGGTAGTCGTGGGCTCTGTTATCAAGAAGCGGCGCAAGCGGATGGCCAAGAAGAAGCACCGCAAGCTGCTCAAGCGCACGCGCGTTCAGCGTCGTAACAAGAAGTAACCGCTTCCAGAAGCAACACAAGCGGTAGATCGACGCACCGCAACGCCGCGAAAGCGTGGCTGTGGCCCCCCACCCCGTCCGGTGGGGGGCCACACGCATATTCCGGCGAACAGGCCGCTCGCGTATGCCCGCTCAGTGAACGGGAGACTCTGGTCGTACGACCGAGTCTTTCCCGTCACCTGGTGCAGCGGGCAGCCATCACAGCGCAACAACTAACCGCTAGGTTGACCGCAGACGGGAACTCGGCAGCGGTACGAGGGCTGGAAGGAAGGCGCGGATCTTGGGCAAGGTCGTGCTCGTGACCGGAGTGGCCCGCCAGCTGGGGGGCCGGTTCGCACGACGGATCCAGCGGGACCCCGAGGTGGAGCGGGTCGTCGCCGTGGACGCGGTACCTCCCGAGCACCATCTGGGCGGCGCGGACTTCATCCGGGCCGACATCCGGCAGCCCACCATCGCGCGCGTGCTGGCCGAGACGGCCGCCGACACGGTCGTCCACATGGACGTCACCGCGACCGCGCTGGGCAGCGGCAACCGGGCCACGGTCAAGGAGACCAACGTCATCGGGACGATGCAGCTGCTCGGCGCCTGCCAGAAGTCCCCCACGGTGCGGCGGCTGGTGGTGAAGTCCAGCACCAACGTCTACGGCTCGGCGCCCCGCGATCCGGCCGTGTTCAGTGAGACGACCCCGCCCAAGTCGCTGCCCAGCGGAGGCTTCGCCAAGGACACGGTGGAGGTCGAGGGGTACGTACGCGGGTTCGCGCGCCGCCGGCCGGACGTGGCGGTGTGCGTGCTGCGGTTCGCCAACATCCTCGGCCCGAGCGCCGACTCCCCGCTCGCCTCGTACTTCTCGCTGCCGGTGCTGCCGACCGTCCTCGGCTACGACCCGCGGCTGCAGTTCGTGCACGAGGACGACGTGATCGAGGTGCTGCGCATCGCCTCGCACCAGCCGCGCCGCGGCACCCTCAACAGCGGCACGTTCAACATCGCCGGCGACGGTGTCCTGCTGCTCTCCCAGTGCTCCCGGCGGCTCGGCCGCCCCACCCTGCCGTTGCTGCTGCCCGCCGTCACGTGGACCGGCTCGCTGGTGCGTACCCTGGGCATGACGGACTTCTCACCGGAGCAGATCCGACTGCTGACCCATGGCCGGGTGGTGGACACGACCCAGATGCGCGAGACGCTGGGGTTCCAGCCGAAGTACACCACTGCGGAAACGTTTGCGGACTTCGCGCGAAGCCGCGGACCTGGACTTCTGCCGCCCGAGGCCCTTGCGGGGGCGGTCGCCCGCATCGCCGCACTGCCCGTCGCGGGCGGCGGCCACCCCCCGACGCAGAGCGCCAACTGAGGAGCGCATCAACGATGGCGGACGCCAAGGTCATTCCGTTCGACGACGACCGGTCCCGCGGGAGCGCCGCGCAGCGGCCGCCGCGGCGCGGCCGGAGCGGGGGGAGCCGACGGCCCGGCGGGGAGCCCGCGCGGGTCCGGGACGCGGGCGAGGTGGGGGATGTCCAGCCTCTGCCCGGCCGCTCGCGTGCGCAGGACGATGTTCCCGTGCCCGACGAGGAACAGCGGCTGGACGTGCCCGACGAGCAGCGGCTCCCGGACGAGGGCGGCCTGGACAAGCGCCTCGCCGCGGGCCTCGCCTTCCTGCGCCGCCGCCTCACCGGCGACTACGAGGTCGACGACTTCGGCTACGACGCCGAACTCACCGACCAGGTCCTGATGTCCCTGCTGCGCCCGGTGTACGAGAAGTACTTCCGGGTCGAGGTGAAGGGCATCGAGAACATCCCGTCCGAGGGCGGCGCCCTGATCGTCGCCAACCACTCCGGCACCCTCCCGCTGGACGGCCTGATGATGCAGGTCGCCGTGCACGACCACCACCCGGCCGGCCGCCACCTGCGTCTTCTCGCCGCCGACCTGGTCTTCGTCCTCCCGGTCGTCAACGAACTCGCCCGCAAGCTCGGCCACACCCTGGCCTGTGCGGAGGACGCCGAACGCCTCCTCGGGCAGGGCGAACTCGTCGGCGTGATGCCGGAGGGTTTCAAGGGCATCGGCAAGCCCTTCAGCGAGCGCTACAAGCTCCAGCGCTTCGGCCGTGGCGGCTTCGTCTCCACCGCGCTGCGCCAGGGCACTCCGATCGTCCCGTGCTCGATCGTCGGAGCGGAGGAGATCTATCCGATGCTCGGCAACGCGAAGACGCTCGCGCGCGTCCTGGGCTTCCCGTACTTCCCGCTGACGCCCACCTTCCCGTGGCTGGGTCCCCTCGGGGCGATCCCCCTGCCCACCAAGTGGACGATCCAGTTCGGCGAGCCGATCCCCACGGACGGCTATCCGCCGGAGGCAGCCGAGGACCCGATGCTGATGTTCAACCTGACCGACCAGGTCAGGGAGCAGATCCAGCACACCCTGTACAAACTGCTGGTGCAGCGCCGCTCGGTCTTCTTCTGACCGCGTCCCTCGGAGCACCGCGGCGGGGATACGACAAACGGGGGCGCCCCTCTCACGAGGGACGCCCCCACAGCCGCAGGCCCGAAGAACTACTCGGCGTCCTCGGCGTCGAGTCCGAGGCCCGGCAGCAGGCCCGGGAGCAGCGGCGGCACCGTGATGTCGGGCTCGGTGGCCGGTGGCCTGCTCTGGGACGGAGAGGCGCTGCCGATGTCCTTGGGCGGGTCGAGCAGGCCACCGGTGTTGCCACCGAGCAGGCCGTCGGACTCGTCGCCGGTCTCGGCGGACCGGCTCGGGCCGTCGCTGCCGGTGCGGTCGCCGTCCGCGGAGCCGCTGCCGCTGCTGGGCGCCGTCGAGCCGCGTCCGGACTCGGTGGCACCCGTGGCGGGCCCGCTGCCGGGGCCGCGCCGCTTGTTGTCCTCGCCCGCGCCGCCCTGGGCGGGGGGCTGCGGGAGCAGGGACTGCAGCGGGGCGACTTCCTGGTCTATGGCGTCGAACACCGACGACACCTGCTCACTCACATCGCCGAGCTGCACCGGCAGCCGCTCGCGCAGGGCGCCCCAGGCGTCGCGGTGCGAGCGGGAGAACGCGGAGAGCGCCTGGATGGGGCCCAGCGACTCGGGGTCGCGTTCGTACGCCGCGGCCAGCAGCCGACGGCCCTCGGAGGCGTCGTGCGTCATACCGGACAGGGCACGGCGGATCTCACCGAGCGACTCGTGGTCCAGGGGGCCGCTGCGGCCGCGCTCCATCAGCCGACGGGCCTCGCTCAGCCGGGTGGACGCCTGGTCGAGGTACATGTGCCCGCGCTCGTCGTCGCCGTCGGCGAGGCCGAGCTTGAAGTCCTCGATGCCGCGTTTCAGCCCGTACAGCGAGTCCCCGGGGAGGGCCTCCCCGCTGGCGGCGGCCACTCCGCCGAAGGCACTGGCGGCCACACCCACGCTGAGGCCGCCGGCGGTGAGGCCCTTGGCCAGGCGCGTACGCGGGCGGAACTTGCCCAGCGGTGCGGCCCTGTGGGCGCCACGGCCTCGCGCGGAGCGCTGCTCGGGGACGTCGGGCCCGGATGCCGCCGCGCCGCCTCCCTGGAGCATGGCCTCGAACTGAGCGACCAGCTGCGCCCGCTGGACGACCTTGACCTCGGGATCCAGCTCCGGCTTGGGCAACGCGCCAAGACCGGCCGTGAGGGCCAACAGGCGGCCCTGCCCGGTCGGTTGTTCCGTAGCAGCCGGGGCCGATTCCTCGGGCTGCTCGGCCGCCGTGCCCCGATCGGACTGCTCCTCCAGGGCCTGGGCGAAGGCGTTCGCCCGCCGGTGCGCCGATACGTTCGCGATCACTGGCGGCACCTCCTCTCGTCAAGACGGTCGACTCCCCAGGGGGTCCTGAGGGTTGCACGCCCCGGCCACAAGCACACGATCGAGGGATCGGAGTCGGCCAGGGAGTGACCACAGGGAGCCTGCATCCCGCACAACGAGCGGCGCGGCACTTGGGTTACGGACCGAGGAGGAACGGGCGGCGAAGTCAACAGGCTTTCACTGATGGTGAGTTGGGGATTGCGGAGCGTGGTTCTTCGGACGCGGCGCTCAGCGGGCGTCGTCGGGGAGGAGGCGGGCGAGGGTGCGCACCGCGCGGTACTGCAGGGTCTTGATGGCGCCCTCGTTCTTGCCCATCACGCGGGCGGTCTCGGCCACCGAGAGGCCCTGGAGGAAGCGGAGCGTGACGCACTCCTGCTGCTGGGGGTTGAGCCGGCGCACCGCGTCCAGCAGTGCGGCGTTCGAGAGGGACTCCAGCACGGAGTCCTCCGGTGAGCGTTCGACCTCGTTGGCGTCGAGCATCTCGCCGGTGGTCACTTCCAGCCGGAACCGACTGGATTTGAAGTGGTCGGCGACCAGATTCCGCGCGATGGTGACCAGCCATGCGCCGAAGTCGCGCCCCTGCCAGGTGAACGTACCGATCCTGCGCAGTGCCCGCAGAAAGGTCTCGCTCGTCAGGTCCTCGGCGGTCGCCTTGCCGCCCACCCGGTAGTAGATGTAGCGGTACACGGTGTCGCTGTACTGGTCGTAGAGGCGGCCGAAGGCGTCGGCCTCGCCGGCCTGGGCGCGCTCCACGAGGTCCATCATCCGGGCGCTGTCGCTGTCGGCGGCCGGACGCCGTGCGGTGGCCGAACCGGAGGCGCGGCCACGTCTGCCGACCGCGGCGCTGCCGTCGGCCAGTGCGTAGCACGGGCCGACCGGCGCGGCGGTGGTGAATGCGGGGACGGCGTACGCGGTGGGGACGAAGCCGCGCAACAGGTCTTGGACCGTTGCGCGCAGCGTAGCCAGGCCCGAGGCGTCAACCCCGACGTGTGGGTACACGGGACTCCCAGAGGCAGAGCTTCCATCACGTGCAGTGCGGGACCTTTCACCCGTCGTAGCGACGAGAGGGGTACCGGATTGCGTCTGAGGAGAATAACGCTTCGTGCAGGCGCTGCTACGCCCAGTTGCTCAAATCATCGATTACGTCGCTTCTGTAACTGATTCACGGCCGATCAAGTGCCGCAGAGTGACAGGTTGTTGATCGAATGGGCTCGACTTCAGGGTCGGTACGGGGCGTGTTGTGGCCGGGTGCGGGTGAGGGGACTGGAAGGTGCCCGGCGTGGGTACAGGGTCTGGATTGCCCGGCGTTTCGAAAGTGCTCGGCGTTGCGCCTGGGGCCGGGGTGCCTGGACGCTCGGCGCGGCGGAGTGCCCGAACGCTCGGCGCGACGGGGTGCCTGGGCGTGTCCGGGGTGCCGACCTGCGCGGCCGTCGAACGGCCGGCGCGGAGCCGCACGTGCGTACGGCGGGCCGTGGGGCCGCAGGGCCGTCGCGGGTCCTAGCGGCGGCGGCGATGCAGCGCGATCGCCGCCGCGGTCCCCCCGGCGACGGCGCCCACGCCCGCGGCGGCCGGGATCCCGACCTTCGCCGCCTTGCGCCCGGTGCGGTAGTCCCGCAGGCGCCAGTCCTTCTCCCGGGCGTGTCTGCGCAGCTTGCTGTCGGGGTTGATGGCGTACGGGTGTCCCACCAGGGACAGCATCGGGATGTCGTTGTGGGAGTCGCTGTACGCCGCGCAGCGTGAGAGGTCCAGCCCCTCCGCCGTGGCCAGCGCCCGCACCGCCTCCGCCTTCGCCGGGCCGTGCAGCGGCTCGCCCACCAGCTTGCCCGTGTACACGCCGGCCACCGATTCCGCCACGGTTCCGAGCGCCCCGGTGAGGCCCAGCCGCCGCGCGATGACCTGCGCGATCTCGACCGGGGCGGCCGTCACCAGCCATACCTTCTGCCCGGCGTCCAGGTGCGCCTGCGCCAGCGCCCGCGTGCCCGGCCAGATCCGCTCGGCCATGTACTCGTCGTAGATCTCCTCGCCGATCGACTGGAGCTCGGCGACCCGGTGCCCCTTCACGATCGACAGCGCCGACTCCCGCACGTCCTGCATGTGGTCGGGGTCCTCGAACCCGGCCAGCCGGAACCACGCCTGCTGCCAGGCGAACTTCGCGAGGTCACGGGTCTCGAAGAACTTCCGCTTGTACAGCCCCCGCCCGTAGTGGAACAGCGCGGCGCCCTGCATCACGGTGTTGTCGAGGTCGAAGAACGCGGCGGCCTGCGCGTCGCCGCGCACGGGGAACTCAGGCTCGCCACCGCCGGCGACGACGGAGGTGTCCTGTGTCTTGCGCGCGGCCTCCGCCGCGGCCTCGCCTGCCAACACGCTCCGCGCCGTGGCGGAGCGCCTACGGGGAGTGAGCCATCCGAGAGCGGCCATGGCGTGAGCATAGCCATTCCGTTCGGAGGTTCCGCAGGCGCGAGGTTGGAACGCAGTGAACTCTCCGCGTCGGCGCCGTTAAACAAACGGCCCGGCGTGGCGCGAGAATGGCGGGCATGAGCCCGATTTTCCGCCGCAGGTCCGCCACCTCGGGCGTGGCGCCCGCCGCCGCGCCCCAGGAGCACCTCGTCACGCTCATCCGCAAGCCAGGCTGCCATCTGTGTGATGACGCACAGATCGTGATCGAGAAGGTCTGTGCCGACCTCGGTGTGTCGTGGGAGCAGAAGGACATCACCGAGGACAAGGACCTCCACGAGAAGTACTGGGAACAGATCCCCGTCGTACTGGTGGACGGCGAGCAGCACACCTTCTGGCGCGTGGACGAGGGCCGCCTCCGCAGGGCCCTCACCGGGTGACTCCCGAGTAGCTCACGGCCTGACCGGGCGCTCGGTCTGGCTTAGGATCGACGGCGACCTGGTCTCGGGGGCGGGAACTTTTTCAGGAGTGTGTTCGATTGTGGCCCCCCTCTCGCCCCCTCACGGAGTACGCGTGACCCCGGTCACGTTGGCAGGGCAAATCGGACACCATCTTTGTGCACGCGTTCACAAAGACATAGCCTGCATCCGACGGGGCGGTCCGGGGACGTATGACCGCCCGAAGCCCCGCTCTACCCGCAGGAGCACCGTGGCAACTGGCCGAACTCACCGACCGGCGACCCGTAGCCGAGGGATTCCCGAGGCCACCGTCGCCCGTCTTCCGCTGTACCTCCGAGCCCTGACCGCGCTGTCCGAGCGCTCGGTACCCACGGTCTCGTCCGAGGAGCTGGCGGCCGCGGCCGGGGTCAACTCCGCGAAGCTCCGCAAGGACTTCTCCTACCTCGGCTCCTACGGGACCCGTGGTGTCGGTTACGACGTGGAGTATCTCGTCTACCAGATCTCCCGCGAACTGGGCCTCACCCAGGACTGGCCGGTTGTGATCGTCGGTATCGGCAACCTCGGCGCCGCGCTCGCCAACTACGGCGGGTTCGCCTCCCGTGGCTTCCGGGTCGCCGCGCTCATCGACGCCGATCCCGCGCTCACCGGCCGCGCGGTCGCCGGGATCCCGGTGCAGCACACCGACGACCTGGAGAAGATCATCCAGGAGAACGGCGTGTCGATCGGCGTGATCGCGACCCCCGCGGGCGCCGCCCAGCAGGTGTGCGAGCGGCTGGTCGCCGCCGGTGTCACCTCCATCCTGAACTTCGCGCCGACCGTGCTGTCCGTGCCGGACGGCGTCGACGTGCGCAAGGTGGACCTCTCCATCGAGCTGCAGATCCTCGCCTTCCACGAGCAGCGCAAGGCCGGCGAGGAGGCCGCGACGCCCGACGGCGGCGTCCCGGCCGCCGCCCGCAAGCAGTCCGCCGACAAGGGGCCCGACGGGGACGTACCCGCCGTGATGCCGGCATGAGTCTGCTCGTCGTCGGACTGAGTCACCGCAGCGCTCCGGTCAGCGTGCTGGAGCGGGCCGCCCTGAGCACGGACGCCCAGGCCAAGCTGGTGCAGGACACCGTCGCCGCCGAACCCGCCACCGAGGCCGGGGTGCTCGCCACCTGCAACCGCATCGAGCTGTACGCCGACGTGGACAAGTTCCACGCCGGTGTCGCCGAGCTGTCCACGCTGCTCGCCCAGCACAGCGGCCTCGGACTGGACGAGCTCACGCCGTACCTGTACGTGCACTACGAGGACCGGGCCGTCCACCACCTGTTCTCGGTGGCGTGCGGGCTGGACTCGATGGTCGTCGGCGAGGGCCAGATCCTCGGCCAGATAAAGGACTCGCTGGCCCGCGCGCAAGAGCTGCACACGGCCGGGCGGCTGCTGAACGACCTGTTCCAGCAGGCGCTGCGGGTCGGCAAGCGCGCCCACACCGAGACCGGCATCGACCGGGCCGGGCAGTCCCTGGTCACCTTCGGCCTGGAGCAGCTGACCTCCGGCGCGGCCGTGGACAAGTGGGCACGGGGCAAGCGCGCGCTGGTCGTCGGCGCCGGCTCGATGTCGTCGCTGGCCGCGGCGACGCTGGCGCGGGCGGGGGTCGGCGAGATCGTCATCGCGAACCGCACCCTCGACCGGGCCGAACGCCTCGCGCAGATCCTGAACCAGGCCGACGACACGGACGTGGTGGCCCGGGCGGTACCGATGGATTCGGTGCGGGCCGAGCTGACACGTGCCGACCTCGCGGTCTCCTGCACCGGCGCCACGGGTCTGGTCATGCAGGCGGAGGAGATCGCGGCCGCGGTCGAGGGCCGTACCGGCCGCCCCGCACAGGTCGAGGAGGCGGCCGCGCAGTCCCCCGCGACGCCGAGGCCGGACGCACGGCAGACGCCGTTGCCGCCCACCTCCGTGGGGGCCGACGAGAACTGCCCCCTGGACCTGACCGCCCCCGGCTTCTCCGTGATGGGGGAGGCCGCCGTGGCCGGCATGGACGCGGCGACGCTGGAACAGCACGCCGCCTGGGCCGCCGGCAGCGCGCTCGAGCGGCGGGAGGCGGCGCGCCGCACGCCCGAGGTGACGCCCGAGCTGATCACCGCGCTCGCCGCGACCGTGGCCAGCACCGGCCGGATCCCCGAGTACCGCAAGCCCGAGCCGGTCGCCGAGGTGCCGCGTCCCGAGCCGGTCCTGTACCTGCTCGACCTCGCGATGCCGCGGGACATCGACGCGGCCGTGCACCGGCTGGCCGGCGTGCGGCTCGTCGACATCGAGTCGCTGGCCGAGGCCTCCGCGGACGCGCCGATGGCGGCCGACGTCGACCAGGTGCGCCACATCGTCTCCGACGAGGTGGCGGCGTTCGGGGCCGCCCTGCGGGCCGCGCACATCACACCGACCGTGGTCGCGCTGCGGACGATGGCCGCCGATGTCGTGGCCGGCGAGATCGCCCGCCTGGACGGGCGGCTGCCGGGTCTGGACGACAAGCAGCGCGGCGAGATCCGGCAGGCCGTGCACCGGGTCGTCGACAAGCTGCTGCACGCGCCGACCGTACGGGTGAAGCAGCTCGCGGCAGAGCCCGGCGGCGCCGGGTACGCGGACGCGCTGCGCACCCTGTTCGACCTCGACCCCGAGACGGTGGCCTCCGTCTCCCGCGCCGAGGAAAGCATGGAGAAGAACGCACAGAACCGAGGGCCGGCATGACTGAGAAGGCACTGAGACTGGGGACCAGGCGGAGCAAGCTCGCCATGGCCCAGTCCGGGCGGGTGGCGGAAGCCGTGAGCCAGGTGACCGGACGGCCCGTCGAGCTCGTCGAGATCACCACGTACGGCGACGTCTCGCGCGAGCACCTCGCGCAGATCGGCGGCACCGGTGTGTTCGTGACCGCGCTGCGCGACGCGCTGCTGCGCGGTGACGTCGACTTCGCCGTGCACTCGCTGAAGGACCTGCCGACCACGCAGCCCGAGGACCTGGCGCTGGCCGCCGTCCCGCTGCGCGAGGACCCGCGGGACGTGATCGTCGCCCGGGACGCGCTGAAGTTCACCGACCTGCCGCGCGGGGCCCGCATCGGCACCGGTTCGCCACGCCGGATGGCGCAGCTGAACGCGTACGCACGCGGCCACGGGCTGGACATCGAGACGGTGCCGATCCGCGGCAACGTCGACACCCGGATCGGGTACGTCCGCAAGGGCGACCTCGACGCCGTCGTACTGGCCGCCGCCGGACTGCACCGGATCGGCCGGATCGACGAGGTGACCGACTTCCTGTCGGTCGACACGGTTCTGCCCGCCCCCGGCCAGGGGGCCCTGGCGATCGAGTGCGCCGCGGACAACGCGGACCTGGTCGCCATGCTCGGCGAGCTCGAC
This sequence comes from Streptomyces sp. NPDC047706, assembly GCF_043204795.1. Lineage (NCBI taxonomy): Bacteria > Bacillati > Actinomycetota > Actinomycetes > Kitasatosporales > Streptomycetaceae > Streptomyces > Streptomyces sp. NPDC047706. The sequence continues at coordinate 14,913 of NZ_JBIDCW010000026.1, forward strand.
GACCCGTTCACGCGGGTCGCCGTGACCGCCGAGCGGTCACTGCTCGCCGCCCTGGAGGCCGGTTGCAGCGCCCCTGTGGGCGCGCTCGCCGACCTCCTGGCCGACGGGCAGACTGTCAAGGAAATGCGCCTGCGGGGCGTCGTCGGCACGACCGACGGTTCCCGCACGGTGCAGCTGTCCACCACCGGTCCCGTGCCCGACACGCACGACCGGGCAGTGGCACTCGGCCGCGAACTCGCCGCCGAGATGCTCGCCCAGGGCGCGGCCGGTCTTATGGGGGAGCGAGCACATTGAGCCCCACCAACCTTCCCGCCGCCGGTCCGGAACACGGGCACGTCACCTTTCTCGGTGCCGGACCCGGGGATCCGGGACTGCTGACCCTGCGCGCCGTCGAGGCGCTGGCGAACGCGGACGTCATCGTCGCCGAGCACGAGGTGCTCGACGTGGTGCGTACGCACGCCAGGCCCGGCGTCGCCGTCGTGAACACGGAGCCGGGTCCTTCCCCGGACCTCGGTCCGGGCTCAGGCACGCCTCAGCTGACGGTTGTTGACGGTACGTCAGCAACCGTCGGGGCCCCCGCGGTGCGGGATGCCGCACATCTTGTCATGGAGGCCGCGCGGGGCGGCAGGCGGGTCGTGCGTGCGGTGTCCGGTGACCCCGGACTGGATACGTACGCCGCCGAGGAGATGCTCGCCTGCGCCGCGGCGGGTGTGCCGTTCGAGGTCGTGCCCGGTGTCGCGGCCGCGGTCGGGGTGCCGGCGTACGCCGGTGTGCCGTTGCGGGACGCGCAAGGGGCGGACGTCCGGTTCGTCGACGCCCGGACGGCCTCCGACCGGTGCTGGACCGAGGTCGGGGCGTCCGACGGGACCGTGGTCGTGTCGACGTCCCTCGATTCCGTGGCGTCCGCCGCCGGTGAGCTGGTGTCCGCGGGGCGCAAGCCCGACACGCCGCTGACCGTGACGGTCGCGGGGACCACGACGCGGCAGCGGACGTGGACCGCGACGCTCGGGACGATCGCGCAGACCCTGAAGCAGGCGAAGGTGCTGCCCTCGCCGGAGGGCGGGCGGCCCGTGATAGCCGTGGTCGGGGAGCGTTCCGCCGCGGCTCGGCGTGAGCAGTTGTCGTGGTTCGAGTCCAAGCCGCTGTTCGGCTGGAAGGTGCTCGTGCCACGGACCAAGGAGCAGGCGGCCTCGCTCTCCGACCAGCTGCGGTCGTACGGGGCCGTGCCGCACGAGGTGCCGACGATCGCCGTCGAGCCGCCGCGGACGCCTCAGCAGATGGAGCGGGCGGTCAAGGGGCTGGTGACGGGCCGCTACGAGTGGATCGCTTTCACCTCGGTGAACGCGGTGAAGGCGGTTCGGGAGAAGTTCGAGGAGTACGGGCTCGACGCCCGCGCCTTCGCGGGGATCAAGGTCGCCGCGGTGGGGGAGCAGACGGCGAAGGCACTGGTCGCCTTCGGTGTGAAGCCCGATCTGGTGCCGAGCGGGGAGCAGTCGGCGGCGGGGTTGCTGGAGGACTGGCCGCCGTACGACCCCGTGTTCGACCCGATCGACCGGGTGTTCCTGCCGCGGGCCGACATCGCCACGGAGACGCTCGTGGCGGGGCTGATCGAGCTCGGATGGGAGGTGGACGACGTCACGGCCTACCGGACCGTGCGGGCGTCGCCGCCGCCCGCGGAGACGCGTGAGGCGATCAAGGGTGGTGGCTTCGACGCCGTTCTCTTCACGTCGTCGAGCACGGTGCGCAACCTGGTCGGTATCGCCGGCAAGCCGCACAACGTGACCGTGATCGCGTGCATCGGGCCCGCCACGGCCAAGACGGCCGAGGAGCACGGGCTCCGGGTGGACGTGATGGCTCCGGAGCCGTCCGTGCACAGGCTGGCGGAGGCGCTGGCCGACTTCGGGATGAAGCGGCGGGTCGCGGCTCTCGAGGCCGGGGATCCGGTGACGCGGCCGAGTGAGCGGCGGCCGGGGGCTCGGCGGAGGCGTACGACCACCTGACGGGTGCTGGGCGGCGGGCCGCCGCGGGCCGGATGCCTGCGGCGGCCCGCTCGCGTTCGGTGCGGGTGCTGCGGCGCCGTGTGATGGGGGGCGCCGGCGGCGCCCCTGTGGTCGCGGGCGGTCGTGTACCCCGGCCGACGGGGTGTCGGCAAGTGGGGGGTGCGGGCGGGCGTAGCGTGGGCGTATGTCGAAGTACGGATCCTTCCCCGGTTCTCGTCCTCGTCGGCTGCGCACCTCGCCCGTCATGCGGCGCATGGTCGCCGAGACCCGGTTGCATCCCGCCGACTTCATCCTGCCCGCGTTCGTGCGGGAGGGCGTGAGTGAGCCGGTGGCCATCGCCTCCATGCCCGGGGTCGTACAGCACACCCGGGACAGCCTGAAGAAGGCCGCTGCCGAGGCCGTGGCCGCCGGGATCTCCGGGATCATGCTGTTCGGGGTGCCGGAGGACTCCAAGAAGGACGCGGTGGGGACTCCCGGGACCGATCCGGACGGGATCCTGCAGGCCGCCCTGCGCGACGTGCGGGCCGAGGTCGGCGACGAGCTGCTGGTGATGTCCGATCTCTGTCTCGACGAGACCACCGATCACGGGCACTGCGGCGTGCTCGACGAGTCCGGCCGCGTCGACAACGACGCGACCCTGGAGCGGTACGCCGAGATGGCCCAGGTCCAGGCCGACGCCGGGGCCCATGTGGTGGGGCCCAGCGGGATGATGGACGGGCAGGTCGGGGTCATCAGGGATGCCCTGGACCAGATCGGGCGGGAGGACGTGGCCGTCCTCGCCTACACCGTCAAGTACGCGTCGGCGTTCTACGGGCCTTTCCGGGAGGCCGTCGCCTCCTCGCTGCAGGGGGACCGCAAGACGTATCAGCAGGATCCCGCCAACGTTCGGGAGTCGATGCGGGAACTGGCTCTCGACCTGGAGGAGGGGGCCGACATGGTGATGGTGAAGCCGGCCGGGCCCTGCCTGGATGTCCTGGCGCGTGTCGCGGACGCGGTGGACGTGCCGGTGGCCGCCTATCAGATCTCCGGTGAGTACGCGATGATCGAGGCCGCCGCCGAGAAGGGCTGGATCGACCGGGAGCGGGCGATCGTGGAGTCGCTGACCGGTATCAAGCGGGCCGGGGCGCAGAACATCCTCACTTACTGGGCCACCGAAGTGGCCCAGAAGCTGGGAAGGGGCTAGAAGCTCCCTCAGAGCCGGCTGTACTTCCCGATGTCCTCCGTGAACTCCTCGATCAGCCGGGGAGTGAGTGTGGGGCGGGTGTCGGTGATGGCCGTCAGGTAGTCCTCGGTGGTCGCCGGGAGGCCCTGGCGGTGGGTGACCTCCCGTTCGAACGCGGCCTGCGCGCCCTTGCGGGCCGCGAACTCGATGTCGGCCGGAGTGAACAGCTCGCTGGCCGCGACCAGTTGATCGACGTCGATCGCGCCGGCGGTGCCCGCGAGGTAGCGGGCCCAGATCGCTGAGCGGGCGGCCGGGTCCGGCGGGCCGATGGGGATGACGTAGTCGAACCGGCCCGGCCGCAGGAATGCCGCGTCCAGCGAGCGGACCGAGTTGGTGGAGCAGACCAGCAGACGGGCGTCCTGCTCGCGGAAGACGGGGATGAGCTTGAGCAGCTCGTTGGTCACCCCGTGCCCGGGATCGACCGCCTTTCCCGAGCGCGCTCCGGCGATCTCCTCCACCTCGTCGATGAAGAGCAGCACCGAGTCGAGTTCCGCCAGTACCGCGAAGGCCTCGCGCAGTGCGGCGGCCAGTCCCTCGCTGGTGTCGGCCGCCAGCCTGGACGGGAAGAGCTCCACGAAGGGCCAGCCGAGGCGGGAGGCGACGGCCTTGGCGAAGCTGGTCTTCCCGGTGCCGGGCGGACCGAAAAGGATGATCGCCTTGGGCGGCAGGACGCCGTACCGCTCGGCCAGTGCCGGCTCCTGCAGGGGCAGCACGACCCGGCGGTCGACGACCTGCTTCTCGTGGCTCATGCCGGCCATCGCGGCCCACAGGCCCTCCGGCAGCATCCGCCCGCCCAGCGCGGCGAGGACGTCCGCGTCGGCGGCACCCGGGGGCTCGACCTTCTCGTAGTAGGTCAGGCCCTCACGGGAGCGGTAGCCGGAATTCTCCAGCGCGGTCGTCCCCGCGGCCCCGGCGGGCAGCAGGGCGCTGACGTGGCGCACGCCCAGCGCGTGCAGGCGCCGCTCCAGGTCGGCGAGGAGGGCGCTGCCGATACCGCGCTCGCGCCACCGTGAGGCGAGCGCCACCAGGAGGAGCCAGCCGCGCTTTCCGTACGCCTGGGCCATGGCCATGCCGACCAGTTCGTCACCGGCCACCGCCACCACCGCGGGCTGGCCGGCCTTGGCCGCCGCGATCACCTCGGAGACCGGGAAGACCGGGTCCTGGTCCGACCGCCGGCTCTGGTCCCAGAGCTGGATCGCCTGGTCCAGGTCGTCGTCGTGGTAGTCGCGCAGGTGCCAAGCGGGCATCGCCCACCGCCTCAGTCGACCGGCCAGGTGTGGGCGGGCGCGTTGAGATGCATGTAGTCGATGTACAGCTGTGTCATCCGGCGGAGCGCCTCGTGGCGGCCCCCGGCGGACGCGGCCGCCTGGTGGAACATCTCCTTCTGCCAGACCGCGCCGTTGCGGGCGGTGACGCACCGCTGCCCGATGATGCCGAGCAGCGGCTCGCGCCAGGCGTCGTCCATGCCGGAGAGCTCCAGGCCCCGGTGGGCGAGGGGGAGCAGCCGCCGCAGGACGAGTTCGGACGCCGGCACCTCGCCCATCCCGGGCCAGTACAGGCGGGCGTCGATGCCGTGCCGGGCCGCCGTGTGCAGGTTCTCCTCGGCGGCCGCGAAGGACATCCGCGACCACACCGGCCGCTCCTCCTCCACCAGGGCGCGGGTGAGGCCGTAGTAGAAGGCGCCGTTGGCGAGGGTGTCGGCGACGGTCGGGCCGGCGGGCAGCACCCTGTTCTCCACCCTGACGTGCGGCTTGTCGTGGGCGATGGCGTAGACCGGGCGGTTCCAGCGGTAGATGGTGCCGTTGTGCAGGGTCAGCTCGCCCAGCTCGGGGACGTCGCCCTGCTCCAGCGTCCCCAGAGGGTCCTGCTCGTCGCACAGGGGCAGCAGGGCCGGGAAGTAGCGCAGGTTCTCCTCGAAGAGGTCGAAGACGCTGTTGATCCAGCGCTCCCCGAACCAGACCCGGGGACGCACCCCCTGCACCTTGATCTCCTGCGGGCGGGTGTCGGTGGCCTGCTCGAACAGCGGGATCCGCGTCTCGTGCCAGAGCTCCTTGCCGAACAGGAACGGCGCGTTGGCCGCCAGCGCGACCTGGATGCCCGAGATGGCCTGGGCCGCGTTCCAGTAGCCGGGGAACTCCTCCGGTGAGACCTGGAGATGGAACTGGGTGCTGGTGCACGCGGCTTCCGGGGTGATCGTGTCGGCGTACGTCCGCAGCCGGTCGACGCCGTCCACCTCGATCCGCAGGTCCTCGCCCCGGGCCGCGAAGACCTGGTCGTTGAGCAGCCGGTAGCGCGGGTTCTCCGACAGGGCGCGCTCACCGGCGTGCTGCTGCTGGAGCGTGGGCAGGATGCCGATCATGATCAGCCGCGCGCCCACCGACCTGGCGCGCTCGTCGGCATGGTTCAGCGCGGCGCGGACCTCCGACTCCCAGGAGTCCGGGCCGCCCTCGGTCAGACGCCGCGGCGGAACGTTGATCTCCAGATTGAACCGGCCCAGCTCCGTGGACCACGCGGGGTCCGCTATCGCCTCCAGCACGTCGCTGTTGCGCATCGCCGGCTCGGCGTCGTCGTCGACCAGGTTCAGCTCGATCTCCAGCCCCACCTGCGGACGCTCCGACTCGAACCGTGACTCGCGCAGCATCTGGGCGAACGCGTCCAGGCACTGCTGCACCTTGATCCGGTACCGGCGGCGGTCCTCGCGGGTGAAGACCACCGCCGGGACGTCCCGTCCCATCGGGCCTCCCGAGTTCCCTCGGAAACCTGTTGCCTCCAGCGTCGCACCAGGTGAGCGAGATGTCAGCGCCAGCCGAACCGGCGGTCCACCACCGCTGAGAACTCCTCCAGGGTCAGCACCGCGTCTCCGTTCTGGTCGGCCGCGTCGAACAGCGCGGACGAGGCGTCGGCGTCCCCCACGCCCCAGAAGGGCAGCACCCCCGAGGCCGCGAGGGTCGGGCCCTTGGTCCGCAGGGCGACGATCACCTCCTCACGCGTCAGAATCCCGTTCCTGTCAAGGTCAAGCGCCTCGAACAGCTTCCGCGCCTTCTCGCTCATCTCTCGTCCTCATTCCGGTCAGTCCCACCAGAAGGACCAGATTTCCTGGTCGATGAGTTGCTCGGCGTAAGCATCGAGGGACGGGGTCCCGCCCTGGTCGACGTTGTCCGGGCAGAACGCGTAGTGCTCGGCGGCCACCGCCCGCGCCTCGTCGCGGGTGCCGGGCGGTGCCGCGACGGAGAGGATCAACTGGTCGAAGGCGAGCGCGACGACACGCACGCCGAAGCGGTCCTCCCAGGAGCGGAGCACCGCGCTGAGGCGGGCCACGTCCCCCTCGTGATTGACGGGCCCCGGCCAGCCGATCGCCGCCGGGATGTCCGCACTGCGACGGGCGGGGACCAGGGCGACACGGGGCTCCTTGAGCCAGCTTCCGTCCGTGAGGAGGTGGTCGGCGATCTCCGTGGCCAGCGCGTCCGGGTCGGGGGCGGGGGTGACCGCCCGGGGTTCGGGGGCCAGGCCCGGCCACTCGTCGTCCTCGTTGTCCTCGTTGTCCTCGTTGTCCTCGTTGTCCTCCCAGTGCTCGGACAGTACCTCTTCCGGGTCGTGGTCTCCGGGGTACGAGGTGTCGCCCGGCATCAGTTCCCAGGCCTCGGGGCCGCCCTGGCCGCCGCCCACGTCCATGAGGAGCGGAAGCAGGCCTGCGGTGCGGGCCCCTTGCAGCGCCGTCCAGTCACCGGGGGTCGCGGGTTGCGAGGCGTGCCACAGCAGCGGCTCGTGCCAGAAACCCTCGTCCGTGACGTCGATCAAGGTCCCGGGCGGAAGTGAGAGGCCGAGGGAACGGCCGCTCGGGTCGGTCGCCAGCGTGGGCAGCGGGTTCGGAAGAGTCGCCATGTCGGTGACTGTAGAGCCGCCCACTGACAACGGGCCCCGAGGGAGCGGGCGGAGAGGCAACGGTTCGAGATCGTTCCAGCCTCGAAGCGGCGTAGAGACTGCAACGGATCGCGCACGGTTCGGCCGCTGCCGGGTGTCGAGGTCACCTCCCCGCCCCGCAGCTCCGTGCGAGTGTGCCCCGCCGTCCGGAAATCTTGGTGCGATCTGTCCGGAAAGCGACGGCTGTCCGCCCTCGGAGGCGCGCGGTCCGAGCCGACCGGTGACTGGATGGGGCCGGGCCTAACGTGTTGACGGGATCGCGTCAGGTGCATACGGTCTGCGTCTGGCCGGATCCGATCGGTGAGGCTTCCGTACATCGATCCCTGGGGGGACGCAATGAACTGGTTCATCGAAGTCGTCAAGAAGTACGCGGTGTTCAGCGGGCGCGCGCGTCGCAAGGAATACTGGATGTACGTGCTGGTCTACGTGATCCTCGCCGTCGTGCTGGCGATCGTCGACTTCGCCGTCTTCGGCTCGCAGGTCCTCGGCCTGATCCTGGCCCTCGGCCTCCTGCTGCCCTCCCTGGGCGTCACGGTTCGGCGACTGCACGACACCGGCCGTACGGGCTGGTGGATCCTCATCGCCCTCGTCCCGCTCGTCGGCTCGATCGTGCTGCTGGTCTTCATGTGCCTCGAGGGCGAGACGGGCGGCAACAAGTACGGCGAGAACCCGAAGTCCGCTCCGGCCCACGCCTGACGCACCCACGCACCACCCTGGCCGCCCGGTTCCGCCGGGCGGCCTTCTGCTGTGCGGGCGGCGCGGCCGGGTTCAGCGGGCCGGGATGCTGCGCGTGCGGTAGGGCGTGGTGCGGTACCGCGTGGGTGCGTCAGGCGTGGTGCGGTACCGCGTGGCGTGGTGCGGTACCGCGTCGCGCGGTGCGGGTTCGGACGGGACTCAGAGGCGCTCAGGGGTCCTGATGCCGAGCAGGGCCATGCCCTGGTGCAGGGTGCGGGCCGTGATGTCGCAGAGGAACAGGCGGTTCCCGACCTGTGCCGGGGTCTCGGCCTTGAGGACCGGGCACTTGTCGTAGAACGACGTGAAGAGGGACGCCAGCTGGTACAGGTACGCCGTCATCCTGTGCGGCGCGTACTCCGACGCCGCCTCGGCAACCGTCTCCGCGAACGCGTCCACGTGCAGGGCCAGCGCGCGTTCCGCCTCGTGGAGGCCCAGCTCCGGGCGGGCCTGCGGGTGGGTCCCGCCGGCCTTGCGCAGGATCGACCGGATACGGGCGTAGGCGTACTGGAGGTAGACCGAGGTGTCGCCGTTCAGCGAGACCATCTGGTCCAGGTCGAACTTGTAGTCACGGTTGGCCGAGGTCGACAGGTCGGCGTACTTCACCGCGCCGATGCCCACCTGGGCGCCGCGCTCGGCGACCTCCTCCTCGGAGAGCTGCCGCTGGGTGTCCTTCTCCCGCACCACCGCCGTGGCGCGGTCGATCGCCTCGTCCAGGAGGTCGACCAGGCGGACCGTCTCGCCCTCACGGGTCTTGAAGGGCTTGCCGTCCTTGCCGAGGACCGTACCGAAGGCCAGCTGGTACGCCTTCACGTCGTCGTTGAGCCAGCCCGCCCTGCGCGCCGTCTCGAAGACCATCTTGAAGTGCAGGGACTGGCGGGCGTCCACGACGTAGATCAGGCTGTTCGCCTTCAGGTTGAAGACGCGGTCGCGGATCGCGGAGAGGTCGGTCGCCGCGTAGCCGTAACCGCCGTCCGACTTCTGGACGATCAGCGGGACCGGGTTGCCGTCCGGGCCCTTGATGTCGTCGAAGAAGACGCACAGGGCGCCCTCGGAGCGGACCGCCACGCCCGACTCCTCCAGCAGGCGGCAGGTCTCCGCCAGCATGTCGTTGTAGCCCGACTCGCCGACGATGTCCGGGTCGCGGACCTCCATGTCCAGCTTCTCGAAGACGGAGAAGAAGTAGATCTTCGACTCGTCGACGAACTTCTGCCACATGGCGAGCGTGTGCGGGTCGCCCGCCTGGAGGTCCACCACCCTGCGGCGTGCCCTCGTCTTGAACTCCTCGTCGGAGTCGAACAGCTTGCGGGCGGCCTTGTAGAGGCGGTCGAGGTTCGACATCGCCTCCTCGCCGCTGACTTCGGAGGCCTTGTGGTCCAACTCGTGCGGGTGCTCGTCCAGGTACTGGATGAGCATGCCGAACTGGGTGCCCCAGTCGCCGATGTGGTGCCGGCGGACGACGTTCTCGCCGGTGAACTCCAGGAGCTGGACCACCGAGTCACCGATGACCGCGGAGCGGAGGTGGCCGACGTGCATCTCCTTCGCCACGTTCGGCTGGGCGTAGTCGATGACCGTGGTGCCGGGAGCGTCCGCGTAAGGGGCGCCGAGCCGCTGGGGGTCCGCGTACCGCGCGGCCAGGTTCTCCGTGATCGCCTTGTCGGTGAGCGTGATGTTGAGGAAGCCGGGGCCGGAGACCTCGATGTCCTTGATCACGTCGCCGGACGTGACCTGCGCGACCACCTGGGTCGCCAGGTCCCGGGGGTTCGCCTTCGCCTTCTTGGCCAGCGCGAGGATGCCGTTGGCCTGGAAGTCGGCCCGGTCGCTTCGTCGCAGCAGCGGGTCCGCGTCCGCGGCCGGCAGGGTGGCCGAGAGGGCGTCCGCGAGGCGCTGGTTGACGAGATCGGTGAGCGACGTGACCGAGGCCATAGGAGTGGGTGCCCGTTCTCCTCGTGGGTTCAGATAGACACGGTCAGTATCCCATGGGGGGTGAAGCGGTTTTCTGGCCGCGGGGCGGTGGGGGCGGTGGGGGCGGTCGGGGGCCGGTCGCGCCCACGTGGCGCAGTCGCGCACGGGCGAAGTCCCGCGCCCCTGGGGCGGCTGCTTGAAAAGGCGTTTTCGCCGTTGCCGCCGTTGCTGGGAGAATGGGGACGCCGGCCGTTGACCGTACCGGCTGCCTCAGGAGAAAGAAGGACGTGCCGATCGTGGCTCAGAGCACCGAGACCACCGACTGGGTCTCCCGTTTCGCGGATGAGGTCATCGAGGAGTCGGAGCGCCGGGCCCCGGGCAAACCCGTTGTCGTCGCGTCCGGGCTCTCGCCCTCCGGCCCCATCCACCTGGGGAACCTGCGCGAGGTCATGACCCCGCACCTCGTCGCCGACGAGATCCGGCGCCGGGGGCGCGAGGTCCGGCACCTGATCTCGTGGGACGACTACGACCGGTACCGGAAGGTGCCCGCCGGGGTCGCCGGGGTCGACGAGTCCTGGAGCGAGCACATCGGCAAGCCGCTGACCTCCGTGCCCGCCCCCGCCGGGTCGCCGCACCCGAACTGGGCGGAGCACTTCAAGGCGGCCATGATCGAGTCGCTGGCCGAGCTGGGCGTCGAGTTCGACGGGATCAGCCAGACCGCGCAGTACACCTCCGGGGTGTACCGCGAGCAGATCCTGCACGCGATGCGGCACCGCGGCGACATCGACGCCGTGCTCGCGCAGTACCGGACCAAGCCCAAGGCCGGGAAGAAGCCGCAGCAGAAGCCCGTCGACGAGGCCGAGATCGAAGCCGCGGAGGGGTCCGGGGCGGCCGCCGAGGACGACGGCAGCTCCGGTTCCGCCGGGTACTTCCCGTACAAGCCCTACTGCGGCAACTGCGAGAAGGACCTCACCACCGTCACCTCCTACGACGACAACACCACCGAGCTGACGTACGCGTGCACGGCCTGCGGTTTCTCGGAGACCGTCCGGCTGAACGAGTTCAACCGCGGCAAGCTGGTCTGGAAGGTCGACTGGCCGATGCGGTGGGCCTACGAGGGTGTCATCTTCGAGCCGAGCGGTGTCGACCACTCGTCCCCGGGATCCAGCTTCCAGGTGGGCGGCCAGATCGTCGGGATCTTCGGCGGCAAGCAGCCGATCGGCCCGATGTACGCGTTCGTCGGGATCTCCGGGATGGCGAAGATGTCCTCCTCCCGGGGCGGGGTGCCCACCCCGGCCGACGCGCTGAAGATCATGGAGCCGCAGCTGCTGCGCTGGCTGTACGCCCGGCGCAGGCCCAACCAGTCGTTCAAGATCGCCTTCGACCAGGAGATCCAGCGGCTCTACGACGAGTGGGACAAGCTCGACGCCAAGGTGGCCGACGGCTCCGCGCTGCCGGCCGACGTCGCCGCGCACTCGCGTGCGGTGCGTACGGCCGCCGGTGAGCTGCCCGCGACGCCCCGGCCGATGCCGTACCGGACGCTCGCGTCCGTCGCCGACATCACCGCCGGGCACGCGGACCAGGCGCTGCGGATCCTGAGCGAGCTGGACCCCGACAAGCCGCTCGGCTCGCTGGACGAGGTGCGCCCGCGGTACGACAGGGCCGAGGCGTGGATCAACACGCAGGTCCCCGCCGACCAGCGGACCATCGTGCGCGAGGAGCCCGACGCCGAGCTGCTGAAGTCGCTCGACGAGGCGTCCCAGCGGTCGATCCGGCTGCTGCTCGACGGGTTGGCGGAGCACTGGTCGCTGGACGGGCTGGCCCATCTGGTCTACGGGGTGCCCAAGGTCCAGGCCGGGTTCTCCGCCGACGCCACGCCGAAGGAGCTGCCGCCGGAGATCAAGACGGCCCAGCGGACGTTCTTCGCGCTGCTGTACCACCTGCTGGTGGGCCGGGACACCGGGCCGCGGCTGCCGACGCTGCTGCTGGCGGTGGGGCAGGAGCGCGTGCGGGCCCTGCTCGGGGAGTAAGCCGCTTCTCTTCGGTGATGGGGGCGCCCGGTGTTCGCCGGGCGCCGCCACTGAAGCGGGCGCCTTGCCGGGGACGTTACGCGATGTGGTCTTCTTCCAGTTCCGTGTAGTGGCGGTTCGTGAACACGTTGACCAGGCGCTTGGCCTCCGGGCCGTCGAGGCGGATGCCGAACTCCGCCTCGATGTTGTCGATGAGCTGGTTCGGGGTCGGGTAGCTGCCGTTGATCGACTGCTTGAAGACCTGGTAGAACGACTCGTCGTCCGGCTGCGGGGGCATGGTGCCGCCGCCTTCGCCGAGTTCGCGCGTGCGGCCCGGGCCCACCGGGATGGGGAACGTGCCGGTGTCCTCCGGGGAGGGCTCGGGGATCGGCGGGGGTTCCTCGTACTGCTGCTGGTACTGCTGGGACTGCTCCGCCTGGCGCTGCTCCTCGTACCACTCGGCGTACGCGGCCTCCGGGTCGTAATTGGGGTCGTAGCCGCCGTGGTACTCGATGGTCTGGGGGTCGCGGGCGTGGAGCCAGGGATTCTGGTGCTCCGGCTGGTCGCGTTGTACGGATTCCTGGCTGCTGTGGCGTTGGGGGCGCTGCTCGCTGGGCAGTGCCGTTGCTGACTCCAAGGCGTGCTGCTGTGGCGTCGGCGGTATCAGCGTCGGCTCGATGCCCGCCGCTGCCAGGCCCGACGGGGCCGTGTCCGCGAGGGGGACGCCGTACTTGGCCAGGCGGAGCGGCATCAGTGCCTCCACCGGTGCCTTACGGCGCCATGCGCGGCCGTAGCGGGAGCGGAGGCGGGCCTGGTAGACGAGGCGTTCCTGCTCCAGCCTGATGACCTGGTCGTAGGAGCGGAGTTCCCACAGCTTCATCCGGCGCCAGAGCAGGAAGGTGGGGAGCGGTGAGAGCAGCCAGCGGGTGAGGCGGACGCCCTCCATGTGCTTGTCCGCCGTGATGTCCGCGATGCGGCCGATCGCGTGCCGGGCTGCCTCCACCGAGACCACGAACAGGATCGGGATGACGCCGTGCATACCGACGCCCAGCGGGTCCGGCCAGGCCGCCGCGCCGTTGAAGGCGATCGTCGCCGCCGTCAGCAGCCACGCCGTCTGGCGCAGCAGCGGGAAGGGGATGCGGATCCAGGTCAGGAGCAGATCCAGGGCGAGCAGGACGCAGATGCCCGCGTCGATGCCGATCGGGAAGACGTAACTGAAGTCCCCGAAGCCCTTCTGCAGGGCCAGTTCGCGGACGGCCGCGTACGAACCCGCGAAGCCGATGCCCGCGATGATCACGGCACCGAAGACGACCACACCGATGAGAACGCGGTGCATCCGTGTCAGCTGTAGTGGCGCGGCCACCGTATTCCCCTCCCACTGCGTGTTGTTGCGCGCCCAACAGGGTGGCACATGCGTACGGGGAACGGGTGGCCGGACCGTGTACGTCAGCCCATCCGTGACTCTTCCGGTGGCCGCCGGTGATCCCGCGCGGTTCCCCGGGTCAGCTCTGCTTCGCCGGCGAGCCGGACGAAGCGGACGACTCCGAGGGCGACTCGGCGGACGGCTCGGACGGCGAGCCGGACGGCGACTTCGGGCTCTTCGGGGCCGCCGCGGCGTCCGCCCCGTTCGCCTTCGTGACCGCCGCCACCGCCTCCTTGGCCGCCTTCTGCGCCGCCTTCATCAGGTCGTCGGCGTCGGGCGACTTCTCGCCTGCCAGGCCCGCGCCGTTGTAGTCGACCGTGACGACGACGTTCTCGACGCGCGCCACGACCGTCTGCTGCTTGAAGGCGCCTTCCTTCTTCTTCAGGTCGTAGCGCACGGCCGTCGCCTGGTCGCCCGTGCCGGTGACCTGCTCGGAAGTGGTGTTCTTGGCGCCCTCGGCGGACTTCGCGTCGGCGACCTGCTGGGAGTAGTGCTCCTGCGCCCGCCGTTCGCCCGCCCCGCGCGCGGCGTCGGACTCGAAGCGCAGCAGCGAGACGTTCAGCCAGCGGAACTGGGAGCCCTTGACGCCGTTGTTGTCGAGGCTGTCCCAGGAGCAGCCGGCCCGGACGGAGACATCGTCCGAGTTGCCTTCCTTGCCCGACTTGCCGGCCTCCGGGACCAGTTCCTCCAGCGTCTTCTTCGACAGCACCTCGCAGGGCTCGGGCAGCTTCGCGTACGCCGCCGCCTCCACGGTGGGCGAGGGGCTCGCGGACGCGCCCGCCGGGCTCTCGGACGCCTTGGCGTCGGCGCCGGCGGAGTCCGAGGAGCAGCCTGCGGCGATCAGCATCACGGGGACGGCCGCCGCGCCCGCGAGGACGCGGTTGAGGCGGCTGGGTCGCTGCTCGGGCTGGTCGGCGCGCTGTGCTCGTCGCTGCATGGTTCCTTCACTCGTGACGCTCGGGTTACAGGTCCGAGGGGTCACGGTACGCGGTGAGGGCACTGCGCGGACTCGGTTCAGCCGCTTCACCCGGGGCGCGAAAGGACGTTACCCGGCGAACGAGTCGGCCAGCCGCGCGGCCAGTTTCCGGGCCCTGTCCTGCATTTCCTCGCTGTCGGGGGCGAGCCCGACGGTTGCCGGCTGCTCCTCGTAGGCGATGGTGACGATGACGTTGGACGTGCGGAACGCCACAGTCACCGTGCGCTGCTTGGCCGTCGAACCGGTGCTGTTCAGCTCGTCGTCGAGGAAGGCCTCGTCGGCCAGGTCGTCGAGGACGCGGGGCTGGAGGCCGGTCGCAGTGGCGGTGGCGCTCGATGTGCCGCTCTGGGTGCCGGACGGGGTGTTGGTGGGGGTGCCGGTGGGGCTGGGGGCGCCGGTGCCGGCCGGGGTGCCGGTGCCGGACGGCGCTCCGGATCCGGACGGGGACCGCGTTCCCGTGGGGGAGAGCGTCTCCGTAGCCGTCGGCTCCGGGAGGTCCGCCGCCGTCCGCTTGGTCCCGAACAGCTCCTGCGCCTGGTCGTCGTCGCTGACCGAGCTGTCGTAGGACACCACCCGCTCGAAGTCGACGAACAGATGGTTCGTCGCCGAGGCCGACTCGACCTTCCAGCGGCAGCCGACCTTGCGGTCGTTGTCGTAGGTCAGCGTGGGCTCGCCCGCGTAGGCCTGCTCGCGCTGCTCCGCGTCGGCGATCAGCTGGATGCCGGGGAGGAGGGAGTCGAGCGTGTCCTGGCCGATCGCGCCGCAGGGTTCGGGGAGGGTGCGGTAGCGGCCGGGCTCGGCAGCCGTGGTGGCCGTGCCGGTGCCGCCCTGGTTGGAGTCGTCCGTGGAGCCGCCGTCGTCGGAGCCGCCGGTGCAGCCGGCCAGCAGGGCCGCGAGGAGCGCGGCGACGCCGGATACGTACGCCTTCCGCTGCACGGTAAGGCTCCTCTCGCTGGTTAATCGCTTGCCGTCGCCGGTCTCCCCCTGGAGACAATGTGTATCGCACGCACTGCCGTGACCGCCGGTCCGTTGTCCTTTACGTCGACCTTGGCGTCGGTTTTGCGGTTAAGGGCTTTTCAAATCTTCCGGGGGAATGAGGCTGTTATGTCGTACGTCGAGATGCCGGGTGCGAAGGTACCCATCCGTATGTGGACCGACCCCGCCGCGGTCGAGGAGGGGGCGCTCCAGCAGCTGCGGAACGTGGCGACCCTGCCGTGGATCAAGGGGCTTGCCGTCATGCCGGACGTGCACTACGGCAAGGGCGCGACCGTCGGGTCCGTGATCGCCATGCGCGGGGCGGTGTGCCCGGCGGCGGTCGGGGTCGACATCGGGTGCGGCATGTCGGCGGTGCGGACGTCGCTGACGGAGAACGATCTGCCCGGTGACCTGTCGCGGCTGCGGTCGAGGATCGAGGCGGCGATTCCGGTGGGGCGGGGGATGCATGACGAACCCGTCGACCCGGGGCGCTTCCACGGGCTGGCGACGTCCGGGTGGGACGACTTCTGGGGGCGGTTCGGCTCGGTGGCCGATGCGGTGAAGTTCCGCGAGGAGCGGGCCACCAAGCAGATGGGGACGCTGGGCAGCGGAAACCATTTCGTCGAGGTTTGCGTCGATACGGCCGGTTCGGTGTGGCTGATGCTGCACTCCGGATCCCGCAACATCGGCAAGGAGCTCGCCGAGCACCACATCGGCGTCGCCCAGAAGCTTCCGCACAACCAGGGCCTGGTCGACCGTGACCTCGCCGTCTTCGTCGCGGACACCCCGCAGATGGCGGCGTACCGCAACGACCTGTTCTGGGCGCAGGAGTACGCCAGGTACAACCGCACGCTCATGACGGCGCTCCTGAAGGACGTGGTCCGCAAGGAGTTCAAGAAGGCGAAGCCCACGTTCGAGCAGGAGATCTCCTGCCACCACAACTACGTGGCGGAGGAGCGGTACGAGGGCATGGACCTGCTCGTGACCCGCAAGGGCGCGATCCGCGCCGGCTCCGGGGAGTACGGGATCATCCCGGGCTCCATGGGGACCGGCTCGTACATCGTGAAGGGCCTCGGCAACGAGATGTCCTTCAACTCGGCCTCGCACGGCGCGGGGCGGCGGATGAGCCGCAACGCCGCCAAGCGGCGCTTCTCCACCAAGGATTTGGAGGAGCAGACGCGGGGCGTGGAGTGCCGGAAGGACTCCGGCGTGGTGGACGAGATCCCTGGCGCGTACAAGCCGATCGAGCAGGTCATCGACCAGCAGCGGGACCTCGTCGAGGTGGTGGCGAAGCTGAAGCAGGTTGTCTGCGTGAAGGGCTGACACGCAGTCGGTCGTCCGCTTCGGCCTCAGTTCCTGCGGTGCAGCTTGGTGTTGGAGGCCTGCGAGCGGGGGCGGACCACCAGAAGGTCGATGTTGACGTGGCTGGGGCGGGTGACCGCCCAGGTGATGGTGTCGGCCACGTCGTCGGCGGTCAGGGGGTCGGGGACACCCTCGTAGACCTTGGCCGCCCGCTCCTCGTCGCCGCCGAAGCGGGTCAGGGCGAACTCCTCGGTCCTGACCAGACCGGGGGCGACCTCGATGACCCGGACCGGCTCGCCGAGGATCTCCAGGCGCAGGGTCTCGGCGAGGACGTGGGCGCCGTGCTTGGCGGCGACATAGCCGGCGCCGCCCTCGTAGGTGCCGTGGCCGGCGGTGGAGGAGACCACGACCACCGTGCCGTCGCCGCTCGCGACCAGCTTGGGGAGCAGGGCCTGGGTGAGGTTGAGGGTGCCGAGGACGTTCGTCTCGTACATCTGCCGCCAGTCCGCCGGGTCGCCGGTGGCCACCGGGTCCAGGCCCAGCGCCCCGCCCGCGTTGTTGACCAGCACCCCGATCGTCTTGAAGGCGGTGGCGAACTCGTCCACGGCCGCGCGGTCGGTGACGTCCAGAGCGTACGCGGTGGCCTGGCCGCCGGCCGCGGTGATCTCTTCGGCCAGTGCTTCGATGCGGTCCTTGCGGCGGGCGGTGAGGACGACGCGGCAGCCCGCGGCCGCCAGCTGCCGTGCCGTCGCGGCTCCGATTCCGCTGCTCGCGCCGGTGACTACTGCGATGCGGGACGGGGCCATGGGGGGTCCTCCTCGGCGGGGTGCGGGGGTTGCCTGGTCAGGATATGTGGGGTCCGTGCGTGGCTGGCTGCGGGTGGGTGGGGGCCGGTCGCGCAGTTCCCCGCGCCCCTGGGGGGTCAGGTTGATCGGGGGGTCCACATGATGACTGCCATGCCTGCCAGGCAGATCAGTGCGCCTGTGATGTCCCAGCGGTCCGGGCGGTAGCCGTCCGCGATCATGCCCCAGGCGATCGAACCGGCGACGAAGATCCCGCCGTATGCGGCGAGGACGCGGCCGAAGTGGGCGTCCGGCTGGAAGGTGACGACGAAGCCGTAGGCGCCGAGGGCGAGGACACCGCCGGTGATCCAGAGCCAGCCGCGCTGTTCCCGCCAGCCCTGCCAGACGAGCCAGGCGCCGCCGATCTCGAAGAGGGCGGCCAAAAGGAAGAGGGCGGCGGAGCGCAGCACGAGCATGCGGGCAGCTTGGCATGCCCGCGTGCTTCGGTGCCGCCCGGGCGTGACGTGCCGGGCGGCTGGTCGGCTCCATGGTGCTGCTGGACCGGACCGGCCGGCACCCGCACGGAGAGGGTGGCTGAGGGCGGGAATAGGTCCGGGGCGGTCGCCGTTCTGCGGGTATAGTTGAACCATAAACAACGTGGAGGATGAGCGACCATGCAGTTCGGGATCTTCAGCGTCGGCGATGTCACGCCGGACCCCACCACGGGACGTACGCCGACCGAGCGTGAGCGGATCAAGGCAATGGTCGCCATCGCGCTCAAGGCCGAGGAGGTCGGCCTGGACGTCTTCGCCACCGGCGAGCACCACAACCCGCCGTTCGTGCCCTCGTCGCCGACGACCATGCTCGGTTACATCGCGGCGCGCACCGAGCGGCTGGTCCTCTCCACCTCGACCACGCTGATCACCACCAACGACCCGGTGAAGATCGCCGAGGACTACGCGATGCTCCAGCACCTGGCCGACGGCCGGGTGGACCTGATGATGGGGCGCGGCAACACCGGCCCGGTCTACCCCTGGTTCGGGCAGGACATCCGCCAGGGCATCAACCTCGCCGTCGAGAACTACGCCCTGCTGCACCGGCTGTGGCGCGAGGACGTCGTGAACTGGGAGGGCAAGTTCCGCACGCCGCTCCAGGGCTTCACCTCGACGCCGCGCCCGCTGGACGGCGTACCGCCGTTCGTCTGGCACGGCTCGATCCGCTCGCCGGAGATCGCCGAGCAGGCCGCGTACTACGGCGACGGCTTCTTCCACAACAACATCTTCTGGCCGGCCGACCACACCAAGCGGATGGTCGAGCTGTACCGGCGCCGGTACGCCCACTACGGGCACGGCACGCCCGAGCAGGCGATCGTCGGGCTCGGCGGGCAGGTCTTCATGCGGAAGAACTCGCAGGACGCGGTGCGCGAGTTCCGCCCCTACTTCGACAACGCGCCGGTCTACGGGCACGGCCCGTCGCTGGAGGACTTCACGGAGCAGACCCCGCTGACCGTGGGCTCGCCGCAGCAGGTGATCGAGAAGACGCTGAGCTTCCGCGAGTACGCCGGTGACTACCAGCGCCAGCTGTTCCTGATGGACCACGCCGGGCTGCCGCTGAAGACCGTGCTGGAGCAGCTCGACATGCTGGGCGAGGAGGTCGTGCCGGTGCTGCGTGAGGAGTTCGCCAAGGGGCGGCCGGCTGACGTGCCGGATGCCCCCGTCCACGCCTCGCTGCTCAAGGCGCGGCAGAGCGACCAGGAAGGGTCCGAGGAAGGGGTGACCGCCGCATGAAGCTCGTCGTCGTCTCGGCAGGACTGAGTGTGCCGTCGTCCACACGGCTGCTGGGCGACCGGCTCGCCGTGGCCGCGCAGCGGCAGGCGCCGGCCGGCGCACCGGTCGAGGTGCAGGTCGTGGAGCTGCGTGAACTCGCCGTCGAGATCGCGCACAACTTCACCAACGGGTTCGCCGGGCACGCCCTGTCCGCCGCGATCGACGCGGTGACGGAGGCCGACGGGCTGATCGTGGTCACGCCCGTGTTCTCGGCGTCGTACAGCGGGCTGTTCAAGTCGTTCTTCGACGTGATCGAGCCCGACGCACTGGCGGGCAAGCCGGTGCTGGTCGCGGCGACCGGCGGCACCGCCCGGCACTCGCTGGTACTGGAGCATGCCCTGCGCCCGCTCTTCGCCTACCTCAAGGCCGTCGTCGTCCCGACCGGCGTGTACGCCGCGTCGGAGGACTGGGGCGCCGAGGGGCTGGACGGGCGTGTCGAGCGGGCGGCGGGGGAGCTGGTCCGGCTGATGACGGGGCTGTCGGTGAGCGGGCCGGTTGCGGCGGGCGGTTCCGTGGCTGCGTCTGTCGGCGCGGCGGGCGGTGCCTCGGAGGGCTTCGAGGTGGTCCCGTTCGAGCAGCAGCTCGCCGCGCTGCGGCCGGCCGGGTAGGTGCGTCCGGCGAGGAGGTGTGCGGACGGGAGGTGTGCGGACGGGAGGTGTGCGGACGGAAGGTGTGCGGACGGAAGGTGTGCGCCGGGGCGGTCCGGGGTCGGTCCGGGGCGGTCCTGGGTCGTTCCGGGCGGGTGAGAGGCCGGTAAGAGGGGCAGGGGCCGCTCGCCCGTCCGGTCGTACGTCCGGCGTGCTTTGCCACACTTGGACGCGTGCCCCGGACTGTTCTGCTCGCCGAGGACGACCGTGCCATCCGCAACGCCCTGGAACGGGCCCTGACCCTTGAGGGCTACCGGGTCACCGCGGTCGCCGACGGCGTGGAGGCGCTGGCGCTGGCACACGGGGGTGCGCCGTTCGCGTATGGGCGGAAGGGGGGTGGGGTGGTCATCGGGTTCACCGTGGGGGCGGGGGTGCCGGATGCGGGGGGTGGGTGAGCGGCCGTTCGCCGGCACGCCGAATCAGCCGGTCCGTAGCCGTGGCCCGGTGGCTTGCCCGAAGCCGTGGTGCGTGGGCGCGTCCGTAGCCGTGGCCCGGTGGCTTGCCCGAAGCCGTGGCCCGTGGGCGCCGGGCGCCCGCTATCGTCGCTGCGTTCGACCCGACACGCGGAGCATGCATGCCCAAGACCGAACACCTGGCCCCGCACGGGGAGCGGGACAGCGACGGTGTGCCACGGGGTACCGACGGCGCCGTAGCCGCCCCCTCCTGGCCGCGGCACTGGCCGCTCCTGCTGCTGGCCGCCGCGGTCCTCCCCGGCGTGCTCCTGCTCGCCGTCGGCCGGTGGGCGGACGAACCGGCCGTGCAGGCGTGGCGGACGGTGTGCCTGGCCGTCACCGTGCAGGCGCTGCCGTTCCTGCTGCTCGGCACGGCTCTGTCGGGCGCGATCAACGCGTTCGTGCCGGCCCACGTGTTCAACCGGCTGCTGCCGAAGCGTCCGGCGCTCGCCGTGCCCGTCGCCGGGGCCGCCGGGGTCGTGCTGCCCGGCTGTGAGTGCGCGTCGGTGCCGGTCGCGAACAGCCTCATCGGGCGGGGTGTCACGCCGGCCGCCGCCTTCGCGTTCCTGCTGTCGGCTCCCGCCGTCAACCCGATCGTCCTCACCGCCACGGCGGTCGCCTTCCCCGGCAGCCCGGAGATGGTGCTGGCCCGCCTGCTCGCCTCGCTCGTCACGGCGGTGGCGATGGGCTGGCTGTGGCTTGCGCTGGGCCGTACGGAGTGGCTGAAGCCCGCGGTCCCTCACACCGGTCACCGCCCGGGGCACAGCCGCTGGGACGAGTTCCGGCGCGGCTTCCAGCACGACTTCCTGCACGCGGGCGGCTTCCTCGTCGTCGGCGCCATGGCGGCCGCCACCTTCAACGTGGCGGTCCCGCGCTCCGCGCTGGAGACGTTCGCCGGCTCACCGTGGCTGTCCGTGCTCTTCCTCGCCGGGCTCGCCATCGTTCTCGCCGTGTGCTCGGAGGCGGACGCGTTCGTCGCGGCCTCGCTCACCGGATTCTCGCCGGTCGCCCGGCTGACGTTCATGGTCGTCGGACCGATGGTCGACGTGAAGCTGATCGCCCTGCAGGCGGGCACGTTCGGGCGGGCGTTCGCGATCCGCTTCTCCGCCGCCACGACGGTCGTGGCGATCCTGGCCGCCGTACTGATCGGAGCGGTACTCCTGTGAGGCGACTCGTCCAGATCACCCTGCTCGCCCTCAGCGGCCTGGCCGTCCTGCACGCCTGCCTCCTCAGCGACCTGTACCTGCGGTACGTCAAGGAGGGCATGCGTCCGCTGCTGATCGCCTCCGGGGTGCTGCTGCTCGCGCTGGCGGCGGCGGAGGCATGGTGGGGAAGGAAGGACCAGGGCGCCCACGACTGCTCGGGCGGCGTGCACTCCGGCACCCCCAAGGTCGCCTGGCTGCTCTTCCTCCCCGCCCTGAGCCTGCTCTTCTACGCCCCACCGGCCCTCGGTGCCTTCACCGCCTCCCGTGAGCCCGCCAAACCGGTCGCTGAGGAGGACCACTTCGACCCGCTGCCTGCGACCTCGCCGCTGCCGATGACCCTCACCGACTTCACTCAGCGCGTGCAGCAGGACCGTGAGCAGGCGATCAAGGGCCGCACGGTGCAGCTGACGGGCTTCGTCACGCCTGCCGGGGACGGCTGGTACCTGACCCGGCTGATGCTGAGCTGCTGCGCGGCGGACGCCCAGTCGGTGAAGGTCCGCGTCCACGGCGTCCAGGCTCCGCCTGCCGACACGTGGGTGACCCTCACCGGAATCTGGCACCCGTCCGGCACCCTGGGCACGAAGTCGGCCCCGGCAGCGCTGGACGCCCACACCGTCAGGAAGGTCACCAAACCGGCGAACGGCTACACGGACGCCTTGCCGCTCACGGCACCGTGAAATCCGGGCGGGCTCTCCTGGGGCTGATCGGCAGCCAGCTGTTGGCACCCGACACCTCCCGCCGCGTCAGACCGAGTCATCACGCACACGGTGAAGTCTCCGATGCCCCGCTGCAGCGTGGTGTGACGACGGACGCCCCCACCACAGCCGCACTGTCATTCACCTCGCCATCACCGCCCTCGAACCCGATCCCGTCGCCGGCGTGCGTCTGCCCGACCGGCGCTGGTCCAGTCGAGAACCGAAGCCGGAGGCCGGCACGCGGGAATCGCCTTCTCGGTCGACTTGCGCTCAGGCTGCGAATAGTGCGGCCGTCGCTGATCAACGATGGGCGTACACACCGACCCGCGCAAAGAGCGGACAGCCCGCTACGACCGCTGCCCTCAAGGAGGCTTGGACACGTGCGCACAGCTTCCACGATACGGAAGCACTTCCGGACACATCGTCAATGTGAGGTGAATCACTGTCGAGATGGGCGTTGAGCGTCACAACGTGGCGTCCCGCGCGGTCAATGAACGCCGTCCGGAGATCAGCAAGGTCTTCGTGACCCCCACTTCAGAGTTGTGAGGTACGAGAAGTGCGTAAAATCATGGGCTTCGCAGGCACGGCCGCGAGCCTGGCGCTGAGCCTGGGCGCCCTCAGCATTGCCACGAACACTGCGTCCGCCTCCGAAGCTGGAACAGCGGCGGGCGTCATCCGGGTCTGCAAGGACGCCAGCATGCGCAACTGCGTGACCACTTCGAACACCATCAGCGACGCAGGAAAGCAGGTTCCCGGCTATCAGGACAGCATCTCATCCATCGGCAACGGCACGAGCACCGCTGTCTGCTTCTTCGAGCACAACAACTACCAGGGGCGCAGCATCAGGATTCCCGGCGGTGCAAGCGTCGTTGACCTTTCAAGTCACGGACTGAACGATGCCCTCTCCTCGTGGCGGCCCGCCCCTCCCCCTGGCGGCCCCACCTGCTGAATTTCACGTTGGCGCGGTGAACAGTCAGCATTCCGAGCGGACTTCACACCGTCCGATTGGCGGGATGGAGAAGACTAGGAGGGCCAGCTTCTCAAGCTGCTGGTTCTCGGAACATCCACTACCCGGGAAAATGGCCTTCTGACTGCGCTCCAATGCCAGCAACTCCTCGTCCCGCCGTTGGCTCCCCGCTCGATCGCGGATTGCGGTGGGACGAGGACAACGTCTTCTGTCAGAGCCTCCCCTGCTGAGTTTTCGTCAGTCCTGGGGGTGCAGGAGTTTCGGTGATGTGAGTTTCGGTGATGTGAGCATGTTCAGGCTGTGACGCGGCACCGATCGCGGAACTGCTCGACGAACGGCGCCACCTTCTGGGCATCGCCTGCCGGATCCCGGGCCGAGGCCGGGAAACTCAGTGGACGTTAAGTCCGATCTTCCCTGGCTCGTGGTCGCTCGATCGTGGTACCGACGGCCGCGCGGGCCATGTCATGGGCATGTTTATGTCGAGATGCGTGCATGGAGAGAAAGCCGTACCCGATACTGGTCAAACACCGCTCGGAGCCTGGGCAGCCACGACCTCGGTGTGGCCACCACGGCCGCTGATTTGTACCGCGCCGGCCTCTTCCCGGTTGTGGTGTTCAGTGGCGGCAACAGTCCTACCACCCGGGCACCCTTCCCGCGTGGCGAGGCCGTCCATTACCGCGAGCACGCGCTGAGCCTGGGCGTGCCGGACGAGGCGGTCCTGGTTGAGCCGAAGGCAGCCAACACTGGCCAGAACATCGCCTTCTCCCGCGAGTTGTTGGCCAAGGTCGGCATCGGGGTCGAGTCTCTGCTGCTGATCTCCAAGCCGTACATGGAGCGCCGTTCGTACGCGACCTGCCGCAAGCTGTGGCCCGAGGTGGACGTCGTGTGTGCCTCCGAGCCGCTGGAGTTGGACGACTACATCAAGTCCATCGGCGACGAGAAGCTCGTCGTGGACATGCTGGTGGGCGATCTGCAACGGGTGATCGAGTATCCGAAGCTCGGCTTCGCCGTCGAGCAGGAAGTGCCGGCGGATGTGTATGACGCTTACGAGCGACTTGTGCGGGCGGGGTTCGACAGCCGTCTTGTCACTGGCTGACGGCGACTCAGTCCCGAAGGTCTTTGACCATGACCGCGTACACCGGTGAGTCGGCGAACGGTTGCTGCTCGCCGACTCTGGCGTATCCCCATGTCTCGTAGAGCACTTGGACCTTGGGGTGTGTGACGTCGACGAGCATTACCGCGAGGTCTTCCGTACGTTCCTTGAGTAGCGCCTCGTGCAAGCGGTCGGCGATTCCCTGCTTCCGCCACCTTGGGCGCACCATCACCTCGGAGACCGCGTAGGTGGAGGAGCAGCCGTTGTCCGGCTCGTACGCGGTGGAGCGCCACCATTCGCGGCCCGGGGCGAGAGGGGCACCGTAGGCGAAGCCGACCGGTTCGTCTTCGTCGTACGCCACCACGCAGGAGAAGCCGTCCATGCCGGTCCAGTGGTCGACGAACCAGGCGGCGATAGTGGTGTACTCGGCGGCCAGTGCGTACAGGGCTCGGCGGACGCGTTCGCCGGCGTTGCGCTGCTGTAGTTCCAGCACCCTGGTGCGGCCCTGGGTGGCGGCCTTCTCCAGTGCCGTGTGAAGGAGTTCCCGCCGGTCGACGTCGCCCTGTCGTGGGGCAAGCCGGACGGCGAGCCGAAAGCCTTCCGCCTCCTCTTCGTCGACAAGAAGGGGCGGGCCTACAACCGCAGCGTCTTCAACATGGGCGACTGGAAGCGCGCTCTTGCCGCCGCCGGCGTGATCCCTCCCCGCGAGCGCGGGGCGAGGTATCTCCAGGCGGCCCCGGAGGACGGCATGCACGCCCTCCGGCATGCCTACGCCTCCGTGCTCCTGGACGCGGGGGAGAGCATCAAGGCGCTCTCCGAGTATCTCGGGCACTCGGACCCGGGCTTCACGCTGCGGACGTACACGCACCTGCTGCCGTCCAGCGAGACCCGCACCCGCGAGGCGATCGACGACGCCTTCACAGAAGCCGAGGCCGAAGGCGAGGACGACCGGCCCGGCACCCAGGGCACATCAGCGCCCCCAGCGAAATCCACGTGCCCTCAATGTGCCCTGGCCGCCTGACGGCCTCTCTCCGCACATGGCGAGGGCGGGGTCCGAAAACCCCGCCCGAAACCCCTGAAACCCCAGGTCACGGCCACACGAGGCAATAGGGCTGATGCCCCGCCTCATGAAGGCGATGGCTGAAGTCCTGCCACTCGTGCAGCAGCTGGTACACGTTGAACGCGTCGCGCGGGCCGCCGCGGTCCGGGACCGTGGACCAGATGAAGGCCGCCGCGCCCACCGCCTCCTCGCCGATGCCGCGCAGGGGGTCGACGACGGTCATCGGGAGCTTGACCACCGCGTAGTCGGGGTGCAGGACGACCAGTTCGAGCGGCGGGACCTTGTGGAGGGGGACGCCTTCGATGCCCGTGAGCACCATCGCGGCCATCGTCTCGGGCTTGATCTTGGTGAACATGCCGTTCATGCCGAGTTCGTCGCCGCCGAGTTCCTCGGGGCGCATGGAGATCGGGACGCGGGCCGCCGTCGCACCGTCCGGCGCGCCGAAGTACTTGTACGTCACCCCCACCCGACCACCATTCCTGCTCCCGGCCCGGAGTCGGTCGACCCGCTCGGGCTCACCCGGTACACCCTGTGTCTGACGTGCTTCGGTCGATTCCTCCGCGTCGCGCCGGTGCCTTCCCCGCCGGGCGCGTCGAGGACCCAGGTCATCAGTCCCCTCGCCCAGTCCGCCACCGCGATGCATATCTCCACCCGACTGCTTTTCTAGGACGCGTGGCCCCCGCCGCGCAACCCGATCATCGTGTCAGTGACCTCCCCCACGGCCGCGCGCCGAAACGTGCGGTGAAACACCTGTCCGCAGGATCTTCGCAGCCCCTGATCACCATGCCCCGCAAGAGCTGTGTGTATCAGGTCTCAGTTTCGCAGACGGAGCGGGGTGGAGGAGGATCGATCACGGGGTGCCGCGTCCTACCCTGAGGAAGTCACTGGCAACCGGAAGTCCGAGAAGTCGGAGAAGTCGCACGTCATGAGCGAACTGCCCTATTCATACGAAGCGCCTGTCTCGCAGGCTCTATTCGACCGTGCGGCCGCCGTCACGCCCGGCGGCGTCAACTCGCCGG
This sequence comes from Streptomyces sp. NPDC047706, assembly GCF_043204795.1. NCBI lineage: Bacteria > Bacillati > Actinomycetota > Actinomycetes > Kitasatosporales > Streptomycetaceae > Streptomyces > Streptomyces sp. NPDC047706. Next base: position 41,124 of record NZ_JBIDCW010000026.1, read on the forward strand.
TGCGGGCCTTCCGCGCCGTGGGCGGGACGCCACGGTTCATGGTGTCCGGCAGCGGACCGTATCTGACGGACGCGGACGGACGGGAGTACGTCGACCTCGTGTGTTCCTGGGGGCCCATGATCCTCGGGCACTCCCACCCCGAGGTGATCGCCGCCGTCCAGGACGCGGTCGCGCGCGGTACGTCCTTCGGAACGCCCGGCGAGGGCGAGGTCGCGCTCGCCGAGGAGATCGTCGGGCGGGTCGGGCCGGTCGAGCAGGTGCGGCTGGTGTCCAGTGGCACCGAGGCGACCATGTCCGCGATCCGGCTCGCGCGCGGGTTCACCGGGCGGACCAAGGTGATCAAGTTCGCCGGGTGTTACCACGGTCACGTCGACGCCCTGCTCGCCGCAGCGGGCAGCGGTCTGGCCACCTTCGCCCTGCCGGACACCCCGGGCGTCACCGGCGCCCAGGCCGGCGACACCATCGTCCTGCCGTACAACGACCTCGAAGCCGTGCACGCCGCCTTCCACGCCCACCCCGGCGAGATCGCGTGTGTGATCACCGAGGCGTCGCCCGGCAACATGGGCGTCGTACCGCCTATGCCGGGCTTCAACCAGGGCCTGAAGGACGCGTGCGCGCAGAACGGGGCGCTCTTCGTCTCCGACGAGGTGATGACCGGCTTCCGTACCAGCCGCTCCGGCTGGTACGGCGTCGACGGCGTCGTGCCCGACCTGATGACCTTCGGCAAGGTGATGGGCGGTGGCTTCCCCGCCGCCGCCTTCGGCGGGCGCGCGGACGTCATGGCGCACCTCGCCCCGGCCGGGCCCGTCTACCAGGCCGGCACCCTCTCCGGGAACCCGGTCGCCACCGCCGCCGGCCTCGCCCAGCTGCGGCTGCTCGACGACGCCGCGTACACCAAGGTCGACGAGGTGTCGCGGCAGATCCAGGCGCTGGTCGGCGAGGCGCTCACCAAGGAGGGCGTCGCGCACACCCTGCAGAACGCCTCCAGCATGTTCTCGGTGTTCTTCACCGACCGCGCCGTGCGCGACTACGAGGACGCCAAGGCGCAGGCCTCGTACCGCTTCACCGCCTTCTTCCACGCCATGCTGGCGAACGGCGTCTATCTGCCGCCGTCCGCCTTCGAGTCCTGGTTCGTCTCCACCGCGCACGACGAGCGCGCGGTGCAGCGGATCGCCGACGCCCTCCCGGCGGCGGCCCGCGCGGCCGCGGAGGCCACGGCATGAGCGCGCGGGACATCACCGTCGTCCATGTGATGCGGCACGGCGAGGTCGCCAACCCGGACGGGGTGCTGTACGGGCGGCTGCCCGGGTACCACCTGTCCGAGCTCGGGCGGCAGATGGCCGACCGGGTCGCCGAGCACCTCGCCTCCCGTGACGTGACGTACGTCGTGGCGTCTCCGCTGGAGCGGGCGCAGGAGACGGCGACGCCGATCGCCAAGGCGCACGGGCTGGACCTGGCGACCGACCCGCGGCTGATCGAGGCCGACAACGTCTTCCAGGGCAAGACCTTCGGCGTGGGCGACGGTGCGCTGCGCAGCCCCGGGAACTGGAAGCACCTGGTCAACCCGTTCCGGCCGTCCTGGGGCGAGCCGTACGTCGAGCAGGTCATCCGGATGATGGGCGCCCTGGACGCGGCGAAGGACGCGGCGCGCGGTCACGAGGCGGTGCTGGTGAGCCACCAGCTGCCGATCTGGATCGTGCGGTCGTACGTCGAGAAGCGGCGGCTGTGGCACGACCCGCGTCGCCGGCAGTGCACGCTCGCGTCGCTGACGTCCTTCACGTACGAGGGTGACCGGATCGTGTCCGTCGGTTACAGCGAGCCAGCCCGTGACCTCGTCCCGCCGCATCTGCTGGCCGGTGCCAAGCCGGTGAAGGGCAAGGACAAGGCTTTCGGGGCGTAGCCGTCCACTGTGACGAATTCGTTCACTGTGACGACTTCGTTGCCGTTGTTCCGAATCATTGGCCGACAGGCGGAACCTCCCTGTTCGTCGCGCTGTCTGTCTGGGTGACACCACGGAGCGCAACGGACGGGGATGGCATGCCTCACATCAGTCGACGGGGAGCGATGGGTCTCGGCGCGGGAGCCGCGGCCGCCCTGGGGCTCGCGGGATGCGGCACCCTCACTTCCTCGGACGGTCCCGGCCGCTCGGGAGGTTCCGGGCGGAGTCCGGAAGGCAGCCCGGAGAGCAGTCCGAAGCCCACCGCCCGCCCGATCGGCGACGGCTCGACCTCCTTCACGGGCAAGCAGCCGAAGCAGCCCGCCGCGCCGGTGCCGCTGGAGCCCGGTCAGACCCCGCCGCAGTTCGTGGTGTTCTCCTGGGACGGCGCCGGCGAGGTGGGCAACGGGCTCTTCCCCCGCTTCCTCGACCTCGCCAGGGAGCACGAGGCGCACATGACCTTCTTCCTCTCGGGGCTGTATCTGCTGCCCGAGTCGAAGAAGCGGCGCTACGACCCGCCGAACAACCTGCGCGGTGCCTCCGACATCGGCTATCTCACCGACGCGCACATCAAGGACACCCTCACCAATGTGCGGCGCGCCTGGCTGGAGGGCCACGAGATAGGCACCCACTTCAACGGGCACTTCTGCGCGGGGTCCGGCTCGGTCGCCCACTGGACGCCGCAGCAGTGGCGCAGCGAGATCGGCCAGGCCAGGTCGTTCGTGAAGGAGTGGCGGACCAACAGCGGCTGGACCGATCTGCCCTCGCTGCCCTTCGACTACGACAAGGAGCTCGTCGGCGGCCGCACGCCCTGCCTGCTCGGTCAGGACAGCCTGCTGCCCACCGCGCGCGAGCTGGGCTGGCGCTACGACGCGTCGTCGCCGGGCGGCCGGCAGGTCTGGCCGCAGAAGAAACAGGGCATTTGGGATCTTCCGCTCCAGCAGATACCTTTTCCCGGGCGCTCGTTCGAGGTCCTGTCGATGGACTACAACATGCTCGCCAACCAGTCGGTGAACTCCACCAACGCCCCCGCGCACAACTACCCGGGGTGGCGCGAGCAGTCCGCGCAGGCCTACATCCAGGGCTTCCGGCGGGCATATGAGACAAATCGTGCACCCTTCTTCGTCGGCAACCACTTCGAGCAGTGGAACGGCGGCATATACATGGACGCCGTGGAGGAAGCCCTCACGCACATCGCGCGGGAGCGGGACAAGGGCGAGGACGTCCGGCTGGTCTCCTTCCGGCAGTTCGTGGACTGGCTCGACGTGCAGGAGCCCGAGGTCCTCGACCAGTTGCGCACGCTGGACGTGGGGCAGGCCCCCGCCGGTGGCTGGAAGGGCTTCGTCGAGGCGCCCGCGACCAGCACCGCGGAGACCCGGAACGCTGCCTGAAATGCGGGTGTCCGCCCCCGAGGGGGGTGCGCAAGATCCCCAGAACGGGCATGCGAAACTTTTCACATGAGTGCCGCCCGTCGCGCCCGCAGCCGTACCGCCCTGCTCGCCACCTCCGGCGCCGCCGCCGCCGCGCTGCTGCTGTCCGCGTGCGGCTCCGGCGGTACGTCCGGGGGCGGCGGCGAAACCAACTTCGTCGCGGGGGCCGACGGCATCGACACCGCCGGCAAGGGCGAGCGGGCACCGGCGCCCGACCTGTCCGGGAAGACCATCGACGGCAAGCAGCTCGACGTCGCCGACTACAAGGGCAAGGTCGTCGTCCTCAACGTGTGGGGCTCGTGGTGCGCCCCCTGCCGGGCCGAGGCCAAGAACCTCGAAACGGTCTACCAGGACACCAAGGACCAGGGCGTGCAGTTCGTCGGCATCAACACACGGGACACCAGCACCGGTCCGGCGCTCGCCTTCGAGAAGGAGTTCGGCGTCACCTACCCGAGCCTGTACGACCCGGCGGGCAGGCTGATGCTCCGGTTCGAGAAGGGCACGCTCAACCCGCAGGCCATCCCGTCCACGCTCGTCATCGACCGGGACGGCAAGGTCGCCGCGCGCACGCTCCAGCCGCTGAGCGAGGAGAAGATGCGCGAGATGCTCGACCCGGTCCTCGCGGAGAAGTGACGTGACCGCAGTGACCGAGCTCGCCGCCACCGGGCTCAACGACACCGTGCGCAGCGGCGCGCTGCTGCTGGCCCTGCCCGTCGCGCTCCTCGGCGGCCTGGTCTCCTTCTTCTCCCCGTGCGTCCTGCCGCTCGTCCCCGGCTACCTCTCGTACGTCACCGGGGTCACCGGCACCGACCTCGCCGAGGCCCGGCGGGGCCGGATGGTCGTCGGTGCCTCGCTCTTCGTGCTCGGCTTCACCGCCGTCTTCGTCTCCGGCGGCGCGCTGTTCGGCTACTTCGGCTCGACGCTGATGGAGCACCAGAGCACGCTGACGAAGGTGCTCGGTGTGCTCATGGTCCTCATGGGTGTCTTCTTCATGGGGCTGATGCCCTGGCTCACCCAGCGGGAGTTCCGCTTCCACACCCGGCCGACGACCGGGCTCGTCGGCGCCCCGCTGCTGGGCGCACTGTTCGGCATCGGCTGGACACCTTGCATCGGCCCGACCCTCGCCTCCGTGCTCGCGCTCTCCTCCAACCAGGCCAGCGCGGGCCGCGGGGCCATCCTGACCATCGCCTACTGCCTCGGCCTCGGCGTCCCCTTCGTGCTCGCCGCGGTCGCCTTCCGCAAGGCCCTCGGTGCCTTCGGCTGGGTCAAGCGTCACTATGTGTGGGTGATGCGCATCGGCGGGATCATGATGATCGCGACCGGTGTGCTGCTGCTGACCGGGGCGTGGGACCGCCTGGTGCAGGAGATGCAGACCTGGTCCAACGGCTTCACTGTGGGGATCTGATCGATGAGCAAGACCACGGCAAGGGTGACGGGCGCTCCTGAGGACCGGGCCCCGGACCAGAGCCCGGACCAGGACCTCGGCGCGGCCGGCTCGCAGCTGTCCACCGCGCCCGCCGAGGAGGCGCCGAACCTTCCCGCCCTCGGCGTCGTCGGCTGGGCCCGCTGGTTCTGGCGGCAGCTGACCTCCATGCGGGTCGCGCTGCTGCTGCTCCTGCTGCTGTCCCTGGCCGCGATCCCCGGCTCGCTGATCCCGCAGACCGGAGTCGACGCGACCCAGGTCGCCGACTTCCGCAAGCGGCACGAGACCCTCGCGCCGATCTACGACACCCTCGGCCTCTTCCACGTCTACAGCTCGGTGTGGTTCTCCGCGATCTACATCCTGCTGTTCGTCTCCCTCATCGGCTGCATCGTCCCGCGCACCTGGCAGTTCGCCGGACAGCTGCGCGGCCGCCCGCCGGCGGCGCCCCGCCGCCTGACCCGGCTGCCCGCCTACACCACCTGGCGCACCGGGGCCGAACCCGAGCAGGTCCGCGAGGCGGCGCTCACCCTGCTGAACAAGCGCCGCTTCCGCGCCCACCTCGCCGGTGACGCGGTCGCCGCGGAGAAGGGCTATCTGCGGGAGGTCGGCAACCTCGCCTTCCACGTCGCCCTGATCGTGATGCTGATCGCCTTCGCGTGGGGCCAGCTGTTCAAGTCCGAGGGCAACAAGCTGATCCTGGAGGGCGACGGCTTCGCCAACACCCTCACGCAGTACGACGACTTCAAGTCCGGCAACCTCTTCACGACGGACGATCTGGACCCGTTCAGCTTCACCCTCAACGACTTCCACGGCACCTACGAGGCCACCGGCCCCAACCGGGGCACCCCGCGCACCTTCGAGGCGAGCCTCACCTACGGCGTCGGCGCCTTCGGCAAGGAGCAGGACAAGACCGTCAAGGTCAACGAGCCGCTGGAGATCGACGGCTCCAAGGTCTACCTGGTCAGCCACGGCTACGCCCCGATCGTCACCGTCCGGGACGCCAAGGGGAACGTCGTGATGGACAAGGAGGCCGTGCCGCTGCTGCCGCTGGACGCCAACGTCACCTCCTCCGGCGCGATCATGGTGAGGGACGGCTACCGCAACGCCGCGGGGGAGAAGGAGCAGCTCGGCTTCAACGCCTTCTTCGTGCCCAGCTTCGCCGGTGAGGGCCACGGCACGATGCTGTCCCAGTTCCCGGCGCTGCTGAACCCGCGGCTCGCGCTGTCGGCGTACCACGGCGACCTGGGCGTGAACTCGGGCATCCCCAAGAGCGTCTACCAGCTCGACAAGAGCCACATGAAGGAGTTCAAGGACTCCAAGGGCAAGCTGTTCAAGCAGCGGCTGGCGGTCGGCGAGACGATGACGCTGCCGAACGGGGCCGGCTCGGTCACCTTCGAGGGCGTCAAGGAGTGGGCCGGCTTCCAGATCACCCAGCAGCCCGGCAGTGGCTGGGCGCTGACCGGAGCCGTCGCCGCGATCCTGGGCCTGGCCGCCTCCCTGTTCGTGCAGCGCCGCCGCGTGTGGGTGCGTGCGGTGCGGGGTGACGACGGCGTCACCGTGGTGGAGATGGCCGGTCTCGGCCGGAGCGAGTCCGCGAAGGTGCCGGAGGAGCTCGGCGACCTCGCCGCGACGCTGTACGAGAAGGCGCCGGGCGCGCCGGACACCGAAGACCACCCCGCGGATTCCCCGGAACCCGACCCCGACCCCGACCCCGACCCCGACCCCGACCCCGATGCCGTACCTGCCGAAGGGGCTGAGAAGTGACTCTCGCCGCCGCGACCAATGAGAACCTCGCGGACCTCAGCAACACGCTGATCTACTCCGCGATGGCCGTCTACACCCTGGCCTTCTTCGCCTACATCACCGAATGGATCTTCGGCAGCCGCAGCAAGGTCGGCCGCACCGCCGCCGCGCTCACCGCCACCAAGGCGGCCGCCGCCGAGGCCCCGGCCGTGACGGTGCGGAACGCCGGCGGGACCGCCGTCCTGGAGCGGCCGAAGGTCGTCGTCCGGGCCGCGGCCGGCGCCCGTGACGTGCCGGACGGGCCCGGCGCGCACGGAGGGGACGAGAAGGGCGACCTCTACGGGCGTATCGCGGTGTCCCTCACCGTGCTCGCGTTCCTCATCGAGTTCGGTGGTGTGCTCACCCGGGCCCTGTCGGTGCAGCGGGCGCCGTGGGGCAACATGTACGAGTTCAACATCACCTTCTCCACCGTCGCCGTCGGCGTGTACCTCGTGCTGCTCGCGCTGAGGAAGAACGTCCGCTGGCTCGGCCTTCCCCTGATCACGTCGATCCTCCTCGACCTGGGCGTGGCCGTCACCGTCCTGTACACCGAGAGCGACCAGCTGGTTCCCGCCCTGCACTCGTACTGGCTGTACATCCACGTCTCCACGGCGATCCTGTGCGGTGCCGTCTTCTACGTCGGCGCGGTCTCCACGCTGCTCTACCTGTTCCGCGACTCCTACGAGAACAAGCTCGCGGGCGGCGGCACGCCGGGCCGGTTCGCCACTTCCGTCCTGGAGCGGCTGCCCGCCGCGTCCTCCCTGGACAAGTTCTCCTACCGGGTCAACGCCGCCGTCTTCCCGCTGTGGACGTTCACGATCATCGCGGGCGCGATCTGGGCGGGCGACGCGTGGGGCCGCTACTGGGGCTGGGACCCCAAGGAGACCTGGTCGTTCATCACCTGGGTCGCCTACGCCGGTTACCTGCACGCCCGTGCCACGGCCGGCTGGAAGGGCCGCAAGGCCGCGTACCTGGCGCTGATCGCCTTCGGGTGCTGGTTGTTCAACTACTACGGCGTCAACATCTTCGTCTCCGGCAAGCACTCGTACGCCGACGTCGGGCTGAGCGCCCTTCGGTCCGTCGGGTTCTGAGCCCCGCGCACCGGCGAGACGATCCCCGGCGCCGAGGTGGTCCGCGGCGTCGAGGACTCCGTGGGCCGCGAGGGCGTCGCGGTCACCCGGACCGGCGACGGCGAACGCGAGGAGCTGATCTTCGACGACGAGACGTTCACCTTCCTCGGCGAGCGGGAGCTCGATGCCGGCGGCTCGGTGTACGGCACGAGCGCGGTCCTGGAGCGCGCGGTCGTCGACAGGGTGGGGCAGCGCCCTTAACACGTGCGCGACCTGCCGCGACGGGTCAGGCTGGTGTCATGAGCGGTTCCATCGAGCAGGGCATCAGCCAGACCCACGGGAACACGCACATCCTGCATTTCCTGGTGCGGCTGCCGCGGCCCATGGGAGAGGTCTGGCCCTCGGTGGCCTCCGCCGAGGGGCTCGCGGCCTGGTTCACCCCCGCCGACGTGCTCGAACCTCACCTCGGCGGAGCGGTCACCCTGCGTGACCTGGGGCCCGGGGAGGTGACCGCCTGGGATGTCGACCGGGTCGCCGAGTACACCCTGGAGGGCGGCGGCCGTATCCGCTTCCACCTGGAACGGGACGGGGAACAGGGCAGCGCGCTGCGGTTCACCCATGAGTTCGAGGGGGAGCAGGAGACGGAGGGCGGCTGGCGTTCCCGCTTCCAGCGGCTGATCGAGGTGCTTCAGGCGGGGCCCCCGTGACGGGCACCGGCTCATTCCACCGCGGTCGAGTACTGTCTTTCGAGTACGGCGTAGTCCGCGAAGCTGCGGCGGTAGCGGGTGTGGCGGGTCTCCTGGGTGTGCTTGCGCTGCCACTCCTCGACGTCCTCGGGGTGCCGGCGCGGACCGGACCTCGCCCCGCAGTCCGCCTCGTCGCCCGAGACGCAGTATGCCTCGTACTCCGGCTGGGCAGAGGGGTCCTGGACGATGGAGTACGGCACGTAGCGGAAGAGCCGGCGGCCTGTGGACCGTTCGTTCACCGCCCGCACGCCCGCGCTGAGGCGCTCCTCGGGTGTCGCGGGCCTGATCCTCGCCGGATCCGCCTCCCACTCCCGGCCACCGCCGACGCGGCGCAGCAGCGCGTACGGTCCGATCTTTGCCTGGAATTCGCCGACCTTGCTCGTCTGGGGGTCGAACACGAGCGTTCCCCGTTCCATGCGTGCACCTTTCGTCACTCTGGGTGTATCGAGCGTGGCGGAGGGGAACAGCCGCAATCAACGTGCGAAGCGTGCCAGTTGGTCACTGTCACGGAGGGGGTGCCGTGTCCAGGCGCAATGCGGAGGGGGCCTCGGGGGCCACGAATGCCGCGCTGTTCGGTGAGGTGCTGCGGCATTTCCGGGAGGAGGCCCTGCTCACGCAGGAGGCGCTGGCGAAGGAGATCCCCTGCGACCGGTCCCATGTGGCGCGGGTCGAGGCGGGCACGCGAGTGCCGCAGGAGGGCTTCGCGAAGAAGTGCGACGAAGTGCTCCGCACCGGCGGGGTGTTGGGGCGGCTGTGGCGGAGGGTCGACTGGTATCCGCAGGTGGAGCATCCGGACTGGTTCCGCCGCAGGGCCGAGATGGACGCGGTGGCGGTGAGCCTGCGGGAGTATCAGGAGCGGGTGATTCCCGGGTTGTTGCAGACGGAGGACTACGCTCGGGCGCTGTTCTCACGTGTCGCGAGCGGTGAGGAGGTCGAGGAACGCGTCCGTGCTCGACTGAGCCGACAGCAGCGCTTCCTCGCCGAAGGCGGCCCCTTCTACGTCGTCGTCCTGGACGAGAGCTGTCTGCGCAACGTGGTGGGATCACCGCAGGTCATGCGGGACCAGTGCGAGCACCTGCTGAACGTCGGACGGCGTTCCAACATCCGGGTCCAGGTGGCCCCGGCGAGCTTCGCCGCGTTGCTGCGTCCCAACGTCTCCATGTCGTTGATCGAGCTGCCCGACGGGCATCGATGGGTCTACTCGGAATCGGTTGACCAGGGCCATTTCAGCGACGATCCAGCCGTCTACAGGCGTCACAGCCACGCCTATGATGTGCTCAGGGCCGACGGCCTGTCAGCCCGCGAGTCCGTCGCCGTCATCGGTGACGCGATGGAAGGGTACGAGCGGCATGAACAGGCACGAACTCAGCGCAGTGACCTGGAAGAAGAGCAGCTACAGCGGGGAAAACGGCGGCAACTGCGTCGAAGTGGCCCCCGAATTCCCCGGCACCGCCGTCCCCGTCCGCGACAGCAAGACCCCTGACGGTCCCGTGCTGTTCATACCGCGTAGCGCCTGGGCGGCGTTCACCGCGTCGCTCGGTTGAGGCGGAGGCGTTCTCAGGAGTCGTCGCGCTTCTTGCGGTCGTCCTCGTCCCGGTCCGGGTCGGGGTCCTTGTCGAGCGACTTCAGGAAGTCCGGGTTGTCGTCCGGGGCGACCCACTGCCGCGACCGGCCGCCGCCCCGCACGCCGGACCAGCCGTCGGCGGCCGGCGAGCGCTTCTTGCCCGCGATCAGCCAGGAGATCGAGCCGACCAGCGGGAACAGCAGCACCAGGATCGCCCACAGCGGCTTCGGGATGTGCCGGATGTCCTTCTCGTCCGTGCTGATGCAGTCGATGAACGCGTAGACGCTCAGCGCCAGCGGTACGACGAACATCAGGATCCGGAGCATCGGCAGTCACCTCGTGGTACGGCGGTCGGGGGCCGCGCACACGGCCCCCGTGACGGGGCCAGGGTAGCCCCTCGGGGATACTTGACCGCATGGCTTACGACGATCTTCGCTCCCTGCTCAGGGCACTGGAGCGCGAGGGGGACCTGAAGCGCATCAAGGTGGAGGTCGACCCGCATCTGGAGGTCGGGGAGATCGTCGACCGGGTGCAGAAGGCGGGCGGCCCCGCACTGCTCTTCGAGAAGGTGAAGGGCTCGTCCATGCCCCTCGCCATGAACGTGTTCGGAACCGACCGGCGGCTTTTGAAGGCGCTGGGGCTGAAGTCGTACGGCGAGATCTCGCAGAAGATCGGCGGGCTGCTCAAGCCCGAGCTGCCGCACGGGTTCGTCGGTGTGCGCGAGGCCTTCGGCAAGCTCGGCACCATGACGCACGTGCCGCCGAAGAAGGTCAAGGACGGCCCGGTGCAGGAGGTCGTGCTGACCGGGGACGACGTCGACCTGGAGCAACTGCCCGCCCTGTTCACCTGGCCCAAGGACGGCGGCTCCTTCTTCAACCTGGGCCTGACCCACACCAAGGACCCGGAGACCGGCGTCCGCAACCTCGGCCTGTACCGCCTCCAGCGCCACGACAGGCGCACCATCGGCATGCACTGGCAGATCCACAAGGACAGCCGCAACCACTACCAGGTGGCGGCCCGGCGCGGCGAGCGGCTGCCGGTCGCGATCGCCTTCGGCTGCCCGCCCGCCGTGACGTACGCCTCCACCGCGCCGCTCCCCGGCGACATCGACGAGTACCTGTTCGCCGGGTTCCTCGCGGGCAAGCGGATCGAGATGGTCGACTGCAAGACCGTGCCGCTGCAGGTGCCGGCGCAGGCGGAGGTCGTCGTCGAGGGCTGGCTGGAGCCCGGCGAGATGCTGCCCGAGGGGCCGTTCGGCGACCACACCGGCTTCTACACGCCGCAGGAGCCGTTCCCGGCGCTGAAGATCGACTGCGTGACGATGCGGAAGCGGCCGCTGCTGCAGTCGATCGTCGTGGGCCGGCCGCCGACCGAGGACGGACCCCTGGGGCGGGCGACCGAGCGGTTCTTCCTCCCGCTGCTGAAGATCATCGTGCCGGACATCGTGGACTACCACTTGCCCGAGGCCGGCGGCTTCCACAACTGCGCGATCGTCTCGATCGACAAGAAGTACCCCAAGCACGCGCAGAAGGTCATGCACGCGATCTGGGGCGCGCACATGATGTCCCTGACCAAGCTGATCGTGGTCGTCGACTCCGACTGCGACGTGCACGACCTGCACGAGGTCGCCTGGCGGGCCCTCGGCAACACCGACTACGCCCGCGACCTCAGCGTCGTCGAGGGCCCCGTCGACCATCTCGACCACGCCTCCTACCAGCAGTTCTGGGGCGGCAAGGCGGGCATCGACGCGACGAAGAAGTGGCCGGAGGAGGGGTACACGCGCGACGGGGGATGGCCCGACATGGTGGAGTCCGACCCGGAGACGGCGGCCAAGGTGGACCGCCGCTGGAGGGAGTACGGCCTGTGAGTTCCGTATCCGCCGCGCTGCCCCGGCCGGGGCGCACCAAGGCCTTCCTGCGGCTGGTGATGATCGAGCACTCGGTCTTCGCCCTGCCCTTCGCCTACATCGCCGCCCTCACGGCGATGTACGAGTGGGACCGCAACATCCACTGGGGCCGTCTGCTCCTGGTCACCGTCTGCATGGTCGGTCTGCGCACCTTCGCCATGGCCGTCAACCGGATCATCGACCGCGAGATCGACGCCCGGAACCCGCGCACGGCCCAGCGCGAGCTGGTCACCGGCGCGATGTCGGTACGGCACGCCTGGACCGGTGCCCTGATCGCCCTGGTCGTCTTCCTCGGCGCGGCGGCGCTGCTGAACCCCCTGTGCCTGGCCCTCGCCCCCGTCGCGGTCATCCCGATGGTGATCTACCCCTACGGCAAGCGGTTCACCAATTTCCCCCAGGCCATCCTGGGCCTCGCCCAGGCGATGGGCCCGGTCGGCGGCTGGCTGGCGATCAGCGGCGCCTGGTCCTGGGAGGCCGTGATCCTCGGTCTCGCCGTCGGCATCTGGATCGGCGGCTTCGACCTGATCTACGCCTGCCAGGACGTCGAGACCGACCGCGAGATCGGCGTGATGTCGGTGCCGGCCCGCTTCGGCATCCCGGCGGCGATCTGGGCGGCCCGCGTGTGCCACACCCTGACGACGGGCCTGTTCGTCTGGTACGCCCTGGCCACCGGCGCCGGCGCGTTCTTCTGGCTGGGCCTGCTGATCGTCGCGGGCGCGTTCGTCTACGAGCACACGATCGTCCGCCCGCACGACCTGTCCCGGCTGAACCGGGCTTTCTTCTCGGTCAACGGCTTCATCGGGATCGCCCTGTTCGTGTGCGCGCTGCTGGATCTTCTGGTTCGGGGACTGACGGTGTGAGTACGGTGCCGCCTGCCATCGAGGTCAGGACCCCAGGGAGGCCACCGTGACCGTCTCGGGCATCGACCGCCTGCACTCGCAGCTCAGCAAGCTGGAGGACCTGTTCCCCGGCCATCTGACGGAGATGGTCGAGGGCAGCATCGTGATGGACCCGGTCGGGGCGTTTCACGGGAGGACCATCCAGCGGCTGTGGTCCATCGTGGAAGGCCAGTTGCCGCCCGGCTGGGCCGTGGTGAGCGATGTCGCCTTCCCCTTTGGCGACGCCAATGAGTTCTGTCCCGACCTCGCTGTCATTCCGGCCGAGGCGGAGGCCGAGAACCGCGCCGCGTACCCGGCCGACCTGATCGAGCTCGTTGCCGAGGTGGTGTCCCCGGAGAGCGTCCGCCGCGACTACGAGCTCAAGCCCCGCTGGTACGCCTCCCGTGGCATCGCCAGCTACCTGGTGCTCGACCCCCTCCAGGGGCACATCGTGGCGATGTGGAATCCCGGCCCTGACGGCTACCGCGGCCGAGACCTCATCCCGTAAGGCCCCGATCTCTCCGTGGACACCTCGCTGGGCAAGCTGACGCTCCCCACCGGTCGGCTCCCCGTCGGCCCCAAGGCAGCCGACCCGTCCTGAGGTCCGCGCCGCCCACCGGTACGCTCAAGATGTGAACGCAGGGGAATCGCAGCGCGCGCCTTGGATCGTGGGGGTGTCCGGAGCTTCCGGTACGCCGTACGCCGCTGCCGTGCTGCGCGCGTTGCTGGATGCCGGGGAGAGCGTCGACCTCGTCGTCAGCCGGGCCTCGCGGCTCACCCTCCTGGACGAGACGGGGCTCTCGTTCCGGGACGCGCACTGGCGCAGCGACCTGCGGGAATGGCTGGCCAGGGGGGCCGACGGCAAGCCCGACACCTTCGCCGTGGACCTCGACGGCGTACGGCACTGGAGCGCGGGCGACCTGGCCGCCGGGCCGTCCTCCGGGTCGTACCCCGCGAAGGGGATGCTCATCGTGCCCGCCTCCACCGCCTGCGTGGCGGGGGTCGCCCTGGGGCTCTCCAAGGACCTGCTGCAACGGGCCGCGAGCGTCACCCTGAAGGAGGGACGACCGCTGGTGGTCGCCGTGCGGGAGGCACCGCTCGGCGGGCAGACGCTGCGCCACCTCGTCTCCCTGGACGACGCCGGCGCGGCCGTCGTACCCGCCTCGCCCGCCTTCTACGCGGGCGCCACCCACATCCAGGACCTCGTCGACTTCGTCGCCGGACGGGTCCTCGACGCGGCCGGCGTCCCCCACACCCTCTACCGCCGCTGGGCCGGCGAACTCGGCGGCGGTTCGCGCGCCACCTGAGCCTCACCCTTCATCCATCAGCAACTCCTCAGACCTCTTCAGCGGAAGGCTTCGATCGCATGGACGCCGTGGACAGGCAGCTCATCCAGGCCCTGAGGGAGAACGGCCGGGCCTCCTACGCGGAGCTGGGGCGCCTCGTCGGACTGTCGGGGCCCAGCGTCACCGACCGCATCAACCGGCTGGAGGCGGCCGGCGTCATCACCGGCTACCGCGCCACCGTGGACGCCGCCTCGCTCGGCCTCGGCGTGATCGCCCTGATCGGCATCTCGCTCTCCGACGCCGCCGACCACGAGGACGTGGCGCAGCGGCTGCGGGACCTGCCGGAGATCGAGGACTGCTGGTTCATCGCCGGTGACGACTCGTACATGCTCAAGGTGCGGGCGACCGACGTGGACGGGCTGGAGAAGATCATCCGCAGGCTCTCCGGCACCAAGGGCGTCTCCCGCACCCGTACCACCATCGTGCTGTCCACGAAGTGGGAGAACAGGGTGGGTGAGCTGCCGGAGGAGGTGTAGGCGTACCTTTGGCGGAGGCCGTCGGAAGAAAGGTGTGCGCATGGATGTCGGGCTCAAGCGCGAGCTGGAGCAGAAGGTCCGCTCCGGTGAGCGGCTGACTCGCGAGGACGGCATCGCGCTGTACGAGTCGGACGACCTGGCCTGGCTGGGCGGCCTCGCCCACGAGGTGCGCACGCGCAAGAACGGCGACGTGGTCCACTTCAACGTCAACCGCCACCTCAACATGACCAACGTCTGCACGGCCTCCTGCGCGTACTGCTCCTTCCAGCGCAAGCCGGGGGAGAAGGACGCGTACACGATGCGCATCGAGGAGGCCGTGAAGCTCGCCAAGGCGATGGAGGCGGACAACCTCACCGAACTGCACATCGTCAACGGCCTGCACCCCAACCTGCCGTGGCGCTACTACCCGCGCTCCCTGCGCGAGTTGAAGGCCGCGCTGCCGAACGTCTCCCTGAAGGCCTTCACCGCCACCGAGATCCACCACTTCGAGACGATCTCCGGCCTGTCGGCCTCCGAGATCCTCGACGAGCTGATCGACGCCGGTCTGGAGTCGCTCACCGGCGGTGGCGCCGAGATCTTCGACTGGGAGGTCCGGCAGCACATCGTGGACCACCGCACGCACTGGGAGGACTGGTCGCGCATCCACCGGCTGGCCCACGAGAAGGGGCTCAAGACCCCCTCGACCATGCTCTACGGCCACATCGAGGAGCCCCGCCACCGCGTCGACCACGTACTGCGGCTGCGTGAACTCCAGGACGAGACCGACGGCTTCAAGGTCTTCATCCCGCTGCGCTACCAGCACGACTTCGTCGACATGAAGGACGGCAAGGTACGCAACCGGCTCCAGGCCCGCACGGCCATGGCGACCCCGCTGGAGGCCCTGAAGACCTTCGCCGTCTCCCGGCTGCTCTTCGACAACGTGCAGCACGTCAAGGTCTTCTGGGTGATGCACGGCGTCCAGACCGCCCAGCTCGCCCTCCAGCACGGCGCGGACGACATGGACGGCTCGGTCGTCGAGTACAAGATCACACACGACGCCGACAACTACGGCACGCCCAGCAAGCTCACCCGCGACGACCTGCTGGACCTGATCCGCGACGCGGGCTTCCGCCCGGTGGAGCGCAACACGCGGTACGAGATCATCCGCGAGTTCGGGGGTCCCGACCCCGCGCGCCGCGAGGCGCCGCAGCCGATGCGGATCTGACGTACCGGGCGCCCTGCCCCCCTCGGGTCGCGGTCCCGCGTCCCCGAAGGTGGGTACCCGGCGGTCGTGAGCAGCTCACCCGAGGACCAGTACACCGCCGAGCCCTTCGTGCCCGAGCGCGCCGGGCTCGCGGAGCTGCGTGAGGCCGCCGCCGGCTGCCGGGGCTGCCCCCTGCACCGAGAGGCCACGCAGACCGTGTTCGGTGCCGGGGCCGGGGACGCCCGCGTCATGCTCGTCGGCGAGCAACCCGGCGACCAGGAGGACCGCCAGGGCCGGCCCTTCGTGGGCCCCGCCGGGAAGCTGCTCGACCGGGCGCTCGCGGAGGCCGGGATCGACCCCGGTGAGACGTATGTCACCAACGCCGTCAAGCACTTCAAGTTCACCCGGGCGGAACCCCGTAAGCGGCGCATCCACAAGGCGCCCAGCCTGCGCGAGATGACCGCCTGCGGTCCGTGGCTCGCCGCCGAGCTGGCCCTCGTCGGGCCCGAGCTGATCGTGGTGCTGGGCGCGACCGCGGGCAAGGCGCTGCTGGGCTCGTCGTTCCGGGTGACGCAGGTGCGGGGGACCGTTCTGGAGGAGGAGATCCACGGGCACCGCGAGCGGCTGGTGCCGACCGTGCATCCGTCGTCGGTGCTGCGCGCGGACGACCGGGAGGCGGCGTACCAGGGGCTGGTCTCGGACCTCGGGGTGGCGGCGCGCGTACTTTCGTAATGGGTAGCATGCGCGCATGTCCCTTACGTTCACGCTGGATCCCGCCGTCGACCGCTCCCTTCGTGACGAGATCCTCGACCTGTGGACCGACGTGTCCAACGCCGGCGGCTCCGTCGGATTCGTCCCTCCCGTGACCCGGGAGGCGGTCCGGCCGGAGCTGGTGAAACACCTGGTGGCCATGGTCGAGGGGCGGACCCGGCTGCTGGTCGGGCGGGACGGGGACGGGCGGGTCGCCGCGACCGCGTTCCTCACGTTCAACACGCACCGGCTGATGACCCACTGGGTGTGGCTGTACACGGTGATGGTGCACCCGCGGCACCAGGGCAAGGGATACGGCCGGGACCTTCTGGCCGCCGCGGCGGACGCCGCCCGCGGGTTCGGGGGGATCGAGGCGATACGGCTGACCTGCCGGGGCGGGCTGGGGCTGGAGCGCTTCTACGGCTCCTGCGGGTACAAGGAGGTCGGCCGCATCCCCGACGCGATCCGGGTCGCCCCCGGCGACGACCGCGACGACGTGATCATGCTGCTGCCGCTGGGCTGACCCCCTTTCAAGATCGGTGCGACGGCGTGCTTCACTGGACGGTGCCCTTTGGGTAGTTCTGGCCGTTCGAAACGGAAGAGTGGATTGAGATGCTCCGCTACACGCTGATGCGCCTCGGAATCTTCGTGGGCTGCCTCGTGGTCGTCTGGGGCCTCGTCTACTCCGGTGCCGCCCCGCGCGGGCTCGGTGCCTCCAACGGCGTCTGGGTGGTGCTGCTCGCGCTCGTGATCTCCGCCCCGATCAGCTTCGTCGTGCTGCGCAAGGAGCGGGACCGGGCGTCCGAGCGGATCGTGCAGAAGGTGGAACGCGTCAAGGCCGGCTACGAGGCCAACCGCAGCCAGGAGGACGGCGCCGACGACGCGGCGCGGGCGCAGGGGTAGATCTCCCGAAGGGTCCTTGTCCGCATTCATAAGGCAATGCTGGCTGTGTGCCTGTCAAAGTAAGGCTTTGAGTATCTCAAAGCTCCGGTGTTAAGGTCTGCGCATGAAGTCATCAGCCGCGCCCGCCATGCCCGAGAGCATGCCCGTGTGCCCGCTGCTGGTGGCGCGTCTGCACGTGGACCTCTGCTGGTGCGCGTCCGCGATCTGTCGCCCCTGACGTTCCGCGACGCCCGTCCCCACGTCAGCCCCCGCGCACCCCTCACCGGAGCATGTCCGTGTCCACGCACACGCAGTCCTTCAGGCTGCCCTTCAATGTCCCCTTCTGGGCCCAGATACTCCTCGGCCTCGCCCTCGGCGTCCTGCTCGGCTGGACGGCCAGGAGCCAGGACATGTCCTGGCTCGTCACCACCCTGGAGAAGGTCGGCGACACCTTCATAGGCCTGCTGAAGCTCGCCGTCGCCCCGCTCGTCTTCTTCGCGATCCTGGTGTCGATCACCAATCTGCGGAAGGTCAACAACGCGGCCCGCCTGGCGTCCCGCACCCTCCTCTGGTTCATGGTCACCTCGCTGATCGCGGTGGCCGTCGGTCTCGCCATCGGCCTGGTCACCAACCCCGGCGCCGGAACCGGCCTCACCCCCAAGGACGGTGAGCTGCCCGAGAGGACCGGCTCCTGGATCGACTTCCTCACCGGCATCGTGCCGACCGACGTGATCACGCCGTTCACCGAACTGAACGTGCTCCAGATCGTCTTCATGGCCGCCGTCGCCGGCATCGCCGCCCTCCAGCTCGGCGAGAGGGCCCAGCCGATCCTCACCCTCAGCGCGTCCGTCCTCGAACTCCTGCAGAAGGCCCTGTGGTGGGTCATCCGCCTCGCCCCGCTCGGCACCGTGGGCCTCATCGGCACGGCCATCGCCACCTACGGCTGGGACCTGCTCGGCAAGTACGCCACCTTCACCGCCGACATCTACGTCGGCTGCGCGATCGTGCTGTTCGTGGTCTACCCGGCGCTGCTCGCCACCGTCGCCAAGGTCAACCCGCTCCAGTTCTTCAAGGGCGCCTGGCCCGCGATCCAGCTGGCCTTCGTCTCCCGCTCGTCCGTGGGCACCATGCCGCTCACCCAGAAGGTCACCGAGCGCCTCGGCGTACCGAAGGAGTACGCGTCCTTCGCCGTGCCGTTCGGCGCGACCACCAAGATGGACGGCTGCGCCGCGATCTACCCGGCCATCGCCGCGATCTTCGTCGCACAGATCTTCGACATCCCGCTCGGGACCGGCGACTACCTGCTCATCGCGTTCGTGTCGGTGGTCGGCTCCGCCGCCACAGCCGGCCTGACCGGCGCGACGGTCATGCTGACGCTCACCCTGTCCACGCTCGGCCTGCCCTTGGAGGGCGTCGGCCTGCTGCTCGCCATCGACCCGATCCTGGACATGATGAGGACGGCCACGAACGTGGCAGGGCAGGCCCTGGTGCCGGTCGTCGTCTCGGCCCGTGAGGGGCTGCTCGACCGCGAGGCGTACGACAACGCGGGCAGCTCACCCGTGGAGGAGCGGGAACGGGTGGCCGTCGCCGCCTGACCGGTACTGACCGGCCGCCTGCCGCGCGGACCGTACGCTAAGCCGCATGGGTGCCGTGAAGACCAAGCGGATGCCGCGTGCGGTCCGTGAGCAGCAGATGCTGGACGCCGCCGTGCAGATCTTCGGGCAGCGGGGGTACATCGCGGCGTCGATGGACGACATCGCCGAACTCGCCGGCGTGTCCAAGCCGTTGGTGTACCTCTACCTCAACTCCAAGGACGACCTCTTCACGGCCTGCATCCGCCGCGAGGCCCAGGCGCTGTTCGACGCCGTCCAGGCCGGAGTCCGGCCCGGCCGGCCGGCCGACCGCCAACTGTGGGACGGGCTGCTGGCGTTCTTCACGCACACCGCCCAGCACCCCGACGGCTGGTCCGTGCTGCACCTCCAGGCGCGCACCCACGGCGAGGCGTTCGCCGCCGAGGTCACCGCGGTGCGCGCGGACATCGTCGCCTTCGTCACCCGGCTGATCGCCGAGGCCGCCCGCGAGGCACACCAGGACCCGCAGCTGCCCGAGCACGAGGTCGCCGGGCTCGCCCAGGCCCTGGTAGGCGCCGCCGAGTCACTCGCCGACTGGGCCAACGCCACCCCGCCCGTGACGGCCCGGCAGGCGACGGCGACCCTGATGAACTTCGCCTGGTCCGGGCTCGGCGAACTCATGGCGGGGCGCCGCTGGTCACCGCCCGGGGTCTGAGTCGTGCGGCTGCCGGTCTCGCCTGGTGTGGGGTCGGTGGGGTCGGTGGGGTCGGTGGGCTGATGGCCGGGCGCCGCCGGTCACCGGCTGGGGTCTGAGTCGTGCGGCTGCCGGTCTCGCCGGGTGTGGGCTCGGTGGGCTGATGGCGGGGCGCCGCCGGTCACCGCCCGGGGTCTGAGTCGTGCGGCTGGGCGGTCCGGCCGGGTGCGGGTGTGGTGGGCTGATGGCGGGGCGCCGCTGGTCACCGCCCGGGGTATGAGTCGTGCGGCTGGAGGATCCCGTCCCGTGCGGGGTCGGTGGGCCTATGGCCGGGGGTTGTTGGTCAGTGCCCGTCCGAGCCGAGCGGCTGGACGGTTCCGTCGACGTGCAGCCGGTCGCCTCGGCGCAGGGTGAAGCGGCCGTCCCCGGCGGCGTACTCCACCGTCGCCGGCAGCAGCACCGGAGCCCGGAACTCCGCCCGGACCAGCACCGCCTCGGACGTGCCGTGCGCGGCGAGGCAGCGGGCGACCGTCCACATGCCGTGCGCGATCGGGCGCGGGAAGCCGAACAGGCGGGCGGTGAGGGGGTGCAGGTGGATGGGGTTGCGGTCGCCCGAGACGGCGGCGTACCGCCGGCCGATGTCCTCGCCGAGCCGCCACTCGGTGCCCGGGGGCAGCGGCTCGGGCTTCTCGGGCACGGGCACGGGCGGCTGCACGGTGTCGGTGTGGTGCCGGGCCAGATAGGTGCTCCGCGACTCCCAGACGACCTCGCGGCCGGCCCGCGCCTCCGTCACCACCGTCGCCTCGGTCCCGCGCCGGTGCGGTGCCAGTCCGGCGACGCGCACGGCGAGTTCGTACTCGTCTCCGGCGGAAAGGGCGGTGTGGCGGGTGAGGTCGATCGAGGTGTGGACCAGGCCGAGCAGCGGGAGCGGGAAGTCCCTGCCGCCCAGCAGGCGCATGGCCAGCGGGAAGGCCAGGACGTGCGGATAGGTGAGCGGGAGCGCGTCGTCGCCGGTGGGGAAGCCGCACCCCCGCTCGTAGGCGGTGAGCCGGGCCGGGTCGACGCGGACACCGGACCGTACGAGCCGGGTGCGGGGGAAGTGGGCGTCCGGCCGGGGGCGTTTGAAGGGGGAGCGGAGGGCGCCGGTGACGAGCGGGAGATGGTCAGCCATGGCCACAACGGTTTCCCCGTTCCCTTCTCGCTGCCTTGCTCTTGCGTAAGGTTACCGTAGGTAAACACAGGTGGCGCAAGGCCTCCGGGACTCCACAGGCCCGACTCCGGAGCATCTTCGAACCCGCACAACCTCCCCACGTGGGAGCCGTACGATCTGCCACCTGAGCTGCCGCGAACGCCCCAGCACGCACCGCCGGTGAACGCCTCCGTACGCGCCGCGCGTACCTCATGCAGCGAAGCAGTACCGCGCCGCAGGCCCCAGGAGCTGCCATGCCCATCTCGTACTCGTCCTCGTCCGTTCCGCCACAGACGTCGGCGGCGTCGCTGGACTACGACCCGGACAGCGGGCCGGTTCCCGTCGAGCCCGAGATTCGGCGGCTGGACGGCGAGGTGCGGGAGGTGGCCGTACCGCCGCTCGTGCCGCCGGTGTCCCACGGCTCGCTGGCCGACCTGCCGTTCGAGAACGCCGCCGTGGCGCCGGACCGTCCGGTGCTCAGCCGCCGTGGCGACGACGGGAGCTGGGCGGACGTGACGGCGGCGGAGTTCGCCGCGCAGGTGCTGGCCGTGGCCAAGGGAATGATCGCCGAAGGCCTGGTGCCGGGCGACCGGATCGCGATCATGGCGCAGACGTCGTACGAGTGGACGCTCCTCGACTTCGCGGCCTGGGCGGCCGGACTGGTGAGCGTCCCGGTGTACCCCACCTCCTCCGTGTTCCAGACCCGCTGGATCCTCCAGGACTCCGGCGCGGTCGCCCTGGCGACCCAGACGGCCGGACAGGCCGCGGCGATCGGGCCCGAACTCCCGCATCTGCCCGACCTGCGCCACCTGTGGGTCATCGAGAAGGGCCACGTGGAACGGCTCGCGGAGCTGGGGCAGCCGGTGCCGGACACCGAGGTCGACGTACGCCGCGGGATGCTGGGCCCGGACACCCTGGCGACCCTCGTCCACACCTCGGGCACCACGGGCCGGCCCAAAGGCTGCGCGCTGACCCACGGCAACTTCCTGGCGGAGGTCGACAACGCGGTCGAGCTGCTCTACCCGGTCTTCAAGGCGCGGACGAGCGAGGAGGCGTCCACCCTCCTGTTCCTGCCGCTGTCCCATGTGTTCGGCCGGATGGTGGCCGTGGCCTGCGTGCGCGCCCGGGTCCGGCTGGGGCACGCGCCCAGCCTGAAGGCGCAGGACCTGCTGGCCGACCTCGCGGCGTTCCGGCCCACGTTCCTGCTGGCCATCCCGTACATGCTGGAGAAGGTCTACAACAACGCCCGCGCCACCGCCGAACGCGGCGGCAGGGCAGCGGCGTTCGACCGCGCCGCGAAGATCGCCCGCCGCTACGGCGAGGCGGCCGTGGCCCGGGCGAGCGGCACCGGCCCCGGTCCCGGGGCCGCCCTGAAGGCGTCCCGCGCCCTCTACGACCCACTGGTCTACCGCCGGATCCGCAACGCCCTCGGCGGCAGGATCCGCTACGTCGTCTGCGGCGGCTCCCCGCTCGGCCGCGACCTGGCCGCGTTCTACGCGGGCGCGGGCATCGACGTGTACGAGGGCTACGGGCTGTCCGAGACGACCGGCGCGGCGACCGTGACCCCGCCGCTCAAACCCCGGCTCGGCACGGTCGGCTGGCCGCTGCCGGGCACCCGGGTGCGGATCGCGGCGGACGGCGAGATCCTGCTCGCCGGGGGCCAGGTCCTGCGCGGCTACTGGGACCCGCACGCGGGCGGGGTGGTGCCGGCGGCGCCGGACGGCTGGTTCCCGACCGGCGACATCGGCCGGCTGGACGACGAGGGTTACCTCACCATCACCGGCCGCAAGAAGGAGATCCTGATCACCGCGGGCGGCAAGAACATGGCGCCGGCGCCGCTGGAGAACTGGCTCCGCTCGCACCCTCTGATCTCCCACTGCCTCGTCCTCGGTGACCGCCGCCCCTACATCACCGCCCTGATCACCCTCGACGCCGACGGCATCACCCACTGGCGGCAGATGAACGGCAAGCACCCGGTGCCGCCCGAACTCCTCGTCGACGACGAGGAACTGCGCGGCGTTCTGCAACGCGCGGTCGAGGAGGCCAACCGGCTCGTCTCCCGGCCCGAGTCCATCCGCCGCTTCATCGTCCTGCCCACCGACTTCACCGAGGCGGCGGGCCATCTGACCCCGTCCATGAAGCTCCGCCGGGAGGCGATCCTGCGCGACTTCGCAGGCGAGGTGGAGGCCATGTACGACGGGTGAGCCACGTCACATCGGCACCGCGGTCACATCCTCACCGCGTCCCTCCCGCGCGCGTCCCGTCCCCCGGGCCCACCACCTGCTGCGCCACCAGCCCCTCCCCCCGTCCGCCCTGCCCAAGCACCTCACCGCGGATCAGTGAACACACCCGTACGACCAGACGACGCGCCGCTGGGATCCCGCCGGTTCAGGCGTTCCTGCGGGCGATCAGGAGTGCCTGCGGGGTGGTCTCCCTGACGTTCGGGTCGGGTTCCCGCACCGTTCGGGAGTGGAGGGTGAACCCTGTCCGGGTGAGGAGGGCGGCCATCCGGTCCGGGTCGCGGCGCTGGAAGTCCAGGGAGACCGGCCGGCCGAAGGGGCGGTCGACGCGGAGGGGGGCGTCGCCCGCCTGGAAGGCGAGGAGGAGGTGGCCGCCGGGGGCGAGGACGCGGGCGTACTCCTCGAAGAGCGTGGGGAGCCGGCCGGCGGGGGTGTGGACGGAGGAGTAGAAGGACACCACGCCCGCCAGCCGGCCGTCGGGGATGTCCAGGTCCGTCATCGAGCCCTGTATGAAACGCAGGGCGGGGTTCGCGCGGCGGGCGACGGTCAGCATCGCCGCGGAGAGGTCGAGACCGAACACGCGCAGGCCCAGTGAGGCGAGGTACGCCGTGACGAGCCCCGGGCCGCAGCCGAGGTCGGCGACCTCGCCGCCGGTGCCGACCAGCTCGGCGTACGCCGTGAGGAGCGCCCGCTCCAAGGGCCTGCCGGTGAGTTCGTCGCGGAAGAGGTGGGCGTAGTCCTCGGCTATCGCGTCGTAGAAGTGCTGGACGGATTCCGTGGTGGTGGGCGCTTCTTCGGTCATGGGGGGTGACGGTAGTGGCCGGGCGGGGCAGCTGTGCGGTGTTTCGTCACGCCCTCCGGAGCCAGGTCGCCCTCGCAATTCCCGGAGAACTCATCTTCGCGCGGTGGCCTCTTGCGGTGGCCCCTTGCAGTTTCCTCTTGCAAGGGGAAGGCGGGAGTGGTGCGGGAAAGGCAGGAGCCCCGTCGCCGGATGGCGCGGGGCTCCTTGGGTACTGCACTCGATCCTGGATCAGAGGATCAGACCGGGGTGACGTTCTCCGCCTGCGGGCCCTTCGGGCCCTGGGTCACGTCGAAGGTCACGTGCTGGTTCTCCTCAAGGGACCGGAAGCCGGTCGCGTTGATCGCGGAGTAGTGGACGAAGACGTCGGGGCCGCCGCCTTCCTGGGCGATGAAACCAAAGCCCTTTTCGGCGTTGAACCACTTCACGGTTCCGGTAGCCATAAGCCCTCCTTGGGCCCAAAGGGTTGCCCTGCTCCAGAACCAGCAAGTGTGAAGATTGAGTTCTGCACAACTGCATATGTCCGAGAACGTCGAGAGCCCGCGGTCACATGCTCCGCAGGCTCTGTACTGCAAGGGAAACCAAACTGCAACTTGCGGCGAGCCTAGCATGCGGGCAGCCGAAAGCAATAGGGGTCAAGATCACGTCACCCGGATGTTTGAACGTCGTGTCGGCGTTGACGCCGGAGGGGGACCCCAGAAGGCTGCACCCTACCCCACTGGGTCTAGCCTCTCGATGTGGACATTTCTCGCACGCGGCCGCGCGTCGGTCACATCCAGTTCCTGAACTGCCTGCCCCTTTACTGGGGGCTCGCCCGAACGGGAACGCTGCTTGACTTCGAGCTGACGAAGGACACCCCGGAGAAGCTCAGCGAGCAGCTCGTGCGGGGTGATCTCGACATCGGCCCGATCACCCTCGTGGAGTTCCTCAAGAACGCCGACGACCTCGTCGCCTTCCCGGACATCGCCGTCGGATGCGACGGACCGGTGATGTCCTGCGTGATCGTCTCGCAGGTCCCGCTGGACGAGCTGGACGGACGCCGGGTGGCCCTGGGCTCCACCTCGCGCACCTCCGTACGCCTCGCTCAGCTGCTGCTGGCGGACCGTTTCGGCGTGCGGCCCGACTACTACACGTGCCCGCCCGACCTCAGCCTGATGATGCAGGAGGCCGAGGCCGCCGTACTCATCGGCGACGCCGCCCTGCGGGCCAACCTGCACGACGGGCCGAGGTACGGCCTGACCGTGCACGACCTCGGCGCGCTGTGGAAGGAGTGGACCGGGCTGCCGTTCGTCTTCGCCGTGTGGGCGGCCCGCCGCGACTACCTGGAACGCGAGCCCGGTATCACCCGCCAGGTGCACGAGGCCTTCCTCGCCTCCCGCAACCTCTCCCTGGAAGAGGTCACCAAGGTCGCCGAGCAGGCGGCCCGCTGGGAGGCCTTCGACGAACAGGTCCTGGAGCGGTACTTCACCACCCTCGACTTCAGCCTCGGCGGCCCCCAGTTGGAGGCGGTCGCGGAGTTCGCCCGCAGGGTGGGGCCGACGACCGGGTTCCCGGCGGATGTGAGGGTGGAGCTGCTGGGGCCGTAGTACGGCCGCACGCGGTACGCCGATACCCTGCGGGCGGTGGAGGCGTACGGGGGAGAGGGGGCGGACGCCATGCAGCCGCTCGGCGTCGGCGAGCCCACGGCCATCGGGCCCTACCGGCTGCTCGGCCGGCTCGGTTCCGGTGGCGTGGGCCATGTGGGCGGCCAACTTCCCGCTGGTGTTGGACGGTCCTGGGCTGGACAGCCCGACGGTTCCAGGCTGGCCGAGGCCAGTCTGATCCGGCCGGGCTGGATCATGGAGATGCCCGGCGACGCGGTCGGCAGCCGCCACCTCGACGGCATCGACGACCTGATCGAGACGATGGAGGCCGAGACCAGGCAGCGGCGTGGGGCGCCGGGCGCCGCGGGACACGACAGCGTTCTCACCGGCCGTACCGGGCCGGCCCAGCACACCCGATGGGCCCCGCACCTCGTCCTGCTCGCCGCCGAGCCCTCCGCCGAGGACGCGGTCAAGCTCGCCGAGCTCGCAGCCGACGCGAGCCGCCTCGGCATCGGCTACCTCGTCGGCACCGGCAGCGGTGAACTGCCCGGCGCCGCATGGGAGATGGAGATCGACGAGGCCGGCAGGCTGACCGCCCCGCTCCTCGGTCTCTCGCTCGACGCGCAACTGCTGCCGTCGGAGCAGCAGCGCGGCGTCGTCGAACTGTTCGCCGACGCCGACCCCGAGCGCGGACCCGACGGGCCGGACAACTCCCCCCAGTTCCTCGTCGACCTGAGCGAGCAGGGGCGGCCGGCGGTGTACGCGCGACTGGTCGGGTCGTACGAGATCACGGGGCTGGAGACCCCGGACGGCGAGCGCAGTGCACTGCTTCACGAGGCGCTCGCGCTGCTGCTCCTGCACCGGGAGGGGGTGAACCCGCGGGTCCTGGCTTCCGCCCTGTGGCCGCGGGGCGTCACCGACGACGTACCAGAGGCGCTTCTGGAGCGGTTGCGAGCCTGGCTCGGCGCCGACCCGGACGGCAGCCCGCGGCTGCGTACCGACGCGACCGGGGGGCTCACGCTCGCCCGGTCCGTCGTCTCCGACCTGGACGTGCTGCGCTCCCTCTATCACGAGGCCACGCAGGGCGACGGCGCCGACGACCGTGCCGTGCGCGGGCGCCTGCTGACGCAGGCGCTCGGTCTGGTGCGCGGCCCGCTGCTGTCCAACCGGCCCGAGGGCCGCTACCGCTGGCTCACCTACGAGATCGTCGACGCTCAGCTTCCGCTGCTCGTGGCGGACATCGGGCTCGCTCTGTCCGCGTTCCATCTGGAGAAGGACCGCGCGGAGAAGGCCATCGAGGCGCTGGACGGGTCCTTGCGCACCGCACCCTCCGACGAGCGGCTCTGGCACGAGTTGCTGCGCGCGACCCACAGCACCGGCGACACCGCCCGGCTCCACGCGCTCGCCGAGGATCTGCTCCGCCGCAGCGGGGCGCGAGGGCTGCCGCCGCGCACCGAGGCCCTGCTGGACGAGCTTCTGCCGAGCCGGCGCGAGGGTGCGGCGGCAGGGGGATGAGCGGAGCCACGCTGATCGTGCCGGCCGCGGCCTGGGGTGCCGTCGCGGGTGCGCTGCTGCCGCGGGCGGCCCACCGCTTTTCCGTGCCCGCCGGGGAAGCCTGGCGGCAGCGGTGTCCGGGCGGGCATCCGATCCGGGGGTGGGCCGGGCCCGCACGGTGCGCTCGGTGCGCGGCCGACGTCTCGTCCTACGGCCCCCGCTCGGTGTGGCCGGCCACGTTCACCGCGCTCCTGTGCGCGGTCCTCGCCCTTGTCACCGGCCCCCGGCCCGAACTCGTCGTCTGGCTGCTGGTCACGCCCGTCGGTGTGCTGCTCGCGGTCGTCGACCTGCGGGTACACCGGCTGCCCGATCCGCTCACGCTGCCCCTCGCGGCGGGCACCCCGGCCCTGCTGGGTGTGGCCTCGCTGGTGCCCGGACACGCCGGGGACCTGGGCACCGCCCTGCTGGGCTCCCTCGCCCTCGGCGGCTTCTACTTCCTGCTCTTCCTGATCAACCCCGCCGGCATGGGCTTCGGCGATGTGAAGCTGGCGCTCGGGGCCGGTGCGGTGCTCGGCTGGTACGGGTGGGGGGCGGTGCTGCTCGGCACGTTCGCCGCCTTCGTGTGCGGGGCGGTGTACGGGGGTGCCCTGATCGTCGTACGGAAGGCGGGGCGCAAGACCGCCATTCCGTTCGGTCCGTTCCTGCTCGCGGGCGCCTGTGCGGGGTTGTTGCTGGGAGCGGCGGGCTGAGGGCGGGGTGGGAAAACGGCTGGCGTAGGCTGGGTCAGTCCGTCCGCAACCCTTGACGAAAGGGACACCCGGTGACCGAGAAGGCCGACCTCCAGTCCGTCCTCGACCGTGCCGCCGAGGGCGGACGGATCACCCCCGAGGAGGCGCTCGACCTCTACCGCGACGCCCCGCTGCACGCGCTGGGCGCCGCCGCCGACGCCGCACGCCGCCGTCGGTACGCGGGCACCGAGCACATCGCGACGTACATCATCGAGCGGAACATCAACTACACGAACGTGTGCGTCACGGCGTGCAAGTTCTGCGCCTTCTACGCCCCGCCGAAGGACAAGGCGAAGGGCTGGACCCGCGACCTGGACGACATCCTGCGCCGGTGCGCGGAGACCGTCGAACTGGGCGGGACCCAGGTCATGTTCCAGGGCGGTCACCACCCCGACTACGGCGTCGAGTACTACGAGAAGCACTTCGCGGCCATCAAGAAGGAGTTCCCGCAGCTCGTCATCCACAGCCTGGGGGCGAGCGAGGTCGAGCACATGGCCCGGATCTCCGAGGTGTCGGTCGAGGAGGCCATCCGGCGGATCCACGCCGCCGGGCTGGACTCGTTCGCCGGGGCCGGTGCCGAACTGCTGCCCGAGCGGCCGCGCAAGGCCATCGCCCCGCTCAAGGAGAGCGGCGAGCGGTGGCTGGAGATCATGGAGACGGCCCACCGGATGGGCGTCGAGTCCACGTCCACCATGCTCATGGGGACCGGTGAGACGAACGCCGAGCGGATCGAGCACATCCGGATGATCCGGGACGTACAGGATCGTACGGGCGGTTTCCGCGCTTTCATCCCGTACCTCTACCAGCCGCAGAACAACCACCTGAAGGGCCGCACCCAGGCCACCATCTTCGAGTACCTCCGGATGATCGCGATCGCCCGGCTCTTCCTCGACAACGTCGCCCACATCCAGGGCTCCTGGCTGACCACGGGCAAGGACGCCGGGCAGATGACCCTGCACTACGGGGCGGACGACCTCGGCTCGGTGATGCTGGAGGAGAACGTCGTCTCCGCGGCCGGCGCCAAACACCGCTCCAACCTGCTGGAGATGATCGAGATGATCCGCACGGCGGACCGCGTGCCCGCCCAGCGGAACACGACGTACGAACACCTCGTCGTCCACGACGACCCGGCGAACGACCCCGTCGACGAGCGCGTCATGTCCCACATCTCCTCCACCGCGATCGAGGGCGGCACCGCTCACCCCGAGCTGAAGCTGCTCGCTTCCAGCTGACTTGCTGACGATTCACGCGGACTCCAGGGGGCGCGCCCTCGCCGTGCGTGGTGAGTGGGTGCTCGCTTCCGGGCCCCTGGAGGAGCTCACCGGCGCCCATCCGCTCGCGCGCGTGCGGTCGTGGCCCGGCATCCTCACCTCGGGGCTGGTCAACCCGCACGGGCCCGAACTGCTCGAACAGTCCTACCACCCGGACCCGCGGGAGGCCGCCGAACTCGGCACCGAGCCGCTCACCGGGGACGCCCTGACCGCGCTGGTGATCGACGAGGCGCGGTGGGGTGCCAGCGCGCGGCGCGGACTGCATCGGATGCTGGCGCGCGGGAACGTCGCGGTGGCGGGGACGTTCAGCAACCGCGCCGTCGCCACAGCCGTCCGGCGGTCCGGGATCGGTGTGACGGGACGTCCCGGCGTGCCGGGCGGAGTGCCCTGCCTCGACCCCTTCGGCTCCGGGCTGCCCGTGGACTTCCCGCCCGCGCGTGAGAGTGGTTCGGCCGCGCGGTTCGCCGTGTTCGACGTGCGCGACGAGGCGGAGCTGGCCGAGCGCGGGGGCGGGAGCTGTGTGGTGACCGTGGTGGCGGGACGGATCGTGTTCCGGCGGAAGTAGGGCGGCGCCGCGCTGGTCGCCCATGAGATGCCGCGCCCCTGTCCCTCAGGGGGTGCTGCAAGAATGGTCTTCGTGACCCGCGCTTCCCTGAACAAGCAGCCGCACGAAGTCGCCTCGATGTTCGACGACGTGGCGGAACGGTACGACCTGACGAACGACGTGCTGTCACTCGGCCAGGACCGGGTGTGGCGCCGGGAGGTCGCGAAGGCGGTCGACGCGCGCCCCGCGCAGAAGGTGCTGGACCTGGCCGCCGGTACGGCCACCTCCTCGCTGCCCTTCACGCGCGCGGGTGCCTACGTCGTGCCCTGTGACTTCTCCCTCGGCATGCTCCAGGTCGGCAAGCAGCGCCACCCCTGGCTGCCGGTGACGGCGGGTGACGCGACGCGGCTGCCCTTCAGAGACGACGTGTTCGACGCCGTCACCATCTCCTTCGGGCTGCGCAACGTGCAGGACACGGACGCCGCGCTGCGCGAGATGTACCGGGTGACACGGCCGGGCGGACGTGTGGTGATCTGCGAATTCTCGCATCCGACGTGGCAGCCGTTCCGCACGGTCTACACCGAGTACCTGATGCGGGCGCTTCCGCCGGTGGCCCGGGCGGTGTCGTCCAATCCGGACGCGTACGTCTATCTCGCCGAGTCCATCCGCGCCTGGCCCGACCAGCCGGCACTGGCCGAGCGGCTGGGCAAGGCCGGCTGGTCGAAGGTCGCGTGGCGGAACCTGACCGGTGGGGTGGTCGCTCTGCACCGGGGATTCAAGGCCTGAGGCGTGCTCACCTGATCGCCTCGAAGGTCTCCCCGGGCGGCCGGCCGAGCTCACGCTCCATCCCGCCCCTCGGCGGCCTCGGCAGCCGCGGTTCCCGTACGCCCGCGCCACCGCCGCCCTCGCCCTCCCCGAGGTCGAACCACACCGTGACCACCGCCCCGCGCGGCACCTCGACACCGGGCGGGGGGTACTGGCGTACGACGTAGTCCACGACGGTGAGATGGAAGTCGGGCCGGTCGGGTGCGGCGAGCAGCACGCCCTGCGCCTTGGCCGCCTCGCGGGCGTCCATGGCCATCAGGCCGACAAACCTCGGCACGCGAACTTCGGGCGTCTTGGGTGTTATGCGCACAGATGTCACCCCCAGAGGTACTGGCAGCGTAACCGCCCGAGGGTGCGATCCGGAAGCGTCAGGTGGCTTTCCGTAGCCGACTACTACTCTCCGTCGCGGAGCTGGTCGGAAAGGGCCAGCCGGAAACAGTGTCCCAGCTTGTCCGTTTCCGGACTGCTGAAGGTCTCGGCAAGATGCATACCGAGCCGCTCGGTGACCGCGATCGACCGGGTGTTGCCCGCGCTGACCATGGCCACCACGCTGCCGACGCCAGCCGCGCGCACCCGCTCCAGGGTCATCCGCGCGGCCGCCGTGACGTATCCCTGGCCCCAGTGCTCCCGGCCGAGCCGCCAGCCGATCTCGATCTCACCCTTCGGGCCCCACTCGCGCGGCCACGGCTGGGCGCCGGTGAAGCCGATGACCCGGTCGCCGGCGTCGAGCACGGTCCACAGGCAGAAGCCCAGTTCGGCGTCGTGCATGCGCTGGCGGGCGGTGAGCTCCTCGTAGACGGACAGCTCGGCGGACCTGCCGCCGTGGAACTCCATGACGTCCGGGTGGTCGAAGACCCGGTGCCAGGCGACGGCGTCCTCGTCGGTGGGGACACGCAGCCGTACCACGGGCAGAGCTCGGTTCACTGGGTATCCCTTCGGCCGGTTGATCAATTCTGCTGAATAGACTGCCCATGTCCAGTGCCGGTCGGCACACAGATTTCGAACTTGGGGAGATCCCGCCGTGGCCGAGTCTCTGACGGACAACACCGCCGATGTGATCGTCGTGGGCGCCGGCCCGGCCGGTTCCACGACGGCGTACCACCTCGCCAAGGCCGGACTGGACGTACTCCTGCTGGAGAAGACCGAGTTCCCGCGGGAGAAGGTGTGCGGCGACGGGCTCACCCCGCGCGCCGTCAAGCAGCTCGTGGCGATGGGGATCGACGTCTCCGAGGAGGCCGGCTGGCTGCGCAACAAGGGCCTGCGGATCATCGGCGGTGGTGTGCGGCTCCAGCTGGACTGGCCGGATCTCGCCTCCTTCCCCGACTACGGACTGGTCCGCAAGCGCGACGACTTCGACGAGCAGCTCGCCCGCCAGGCGCAGAAGGCGGGCGCGCGGCTGTACGAGCGCTGCAACGTCGGCGCGCCGATCGTGGACGACCGCACCGGCCGCATCACCGGCGTGCACGCCAAGCTCGGCGAGGAGAAGCGTGAGGTCACCTTCCACGCGCCGCTGGTCGTGGCAGCGGACGGCAACTCCACCCGGCTCTCCCTCGCGATGGGCCTGCACCGCCGCGAGGACCGCCCGATGGGCGTCGCGGTCCGCACGTACTTCACCTCGCCACGCCACGACGACGACTACCTCGAGTCCTGGCTGGAGCTGTGGGACCGCCGCGGGCCCGGTGAGGACCGGCTGCTGCCGGGCTACGGCTGGATCTTCGGCATGGGCGACGGCACCTCGAACGTCGGCCTCGGTGTCCTCAACACCTCCGACTCCTTCAAGGAACTGGACTGGCGCGAGGTCCTGAAGGCCTGGTGCGCCTCGATGCCGGAGGACTGGGGCTACACCCCGGAGAACATGACCGGCCCGATCCGCGGCGCCGCGCTCCCGATGGCCTTCAACCGCCAGCCGCACTACACCCGCGGCCTGCTGCTCGTCGGCGACGCCGGCGGCCTGGTGAACCCCTTCAACGGCGAGGGCATCGCCTACGCCATGGAATCCGGCCAGATCGCCGCCGACGTGATCGTCCAGGCGCACGCCCGCCCGACTCCCGCGGGGCGCGAGATGGCCCTCCAGCGCTACCCGCGCGTCCTCAAGGACACCTACGGCGGCTACTACACGCTGGGCCGCGCCTTCGTGAAGCTCATCGGCAACCCGAAGGTCATGAAGATCGCCGCCCAGCGCGGGCTGACGCACCCCGTGCTGATGAAGTTCACCCTGAAGCTTCTCGCCAACCTCACCGACCCGACGGGCGGCGACGCGATGGACCGCATCATCAACGGGCTGTCCAAGGTGGCCCCGAAAGCTTGATCATGCGGGGTCACTCGTCACCCGGCCCGCAGCAGGAGGAGCCGCTGACGGCCTGGGCAGCTGCCCAGGCCGTAGGCCGGGAGCGCGTACTCAACGGCAGCGGCGACGAGGGGGCCACGGACGGCGGCTCCGGCTCGTCCGGCGGTGGCACGCCGAACGGTGGCACGTCGAACGGTGGCACGTCGAACGGTGGCACGTCGGGCGGCGGTTCGTCCTCCGGCACGGAAGGCGGCTCCGGCGGCGGCGCGGGAGGGGACGTCTCCGGCGGCGACTCGGGAGCCGGCCTGGACGGCGGCCTGGCCCTCCCCGGTGCCGGCGGTGTGACGCTGATCGCCGGGGCGCGGTCCTCGTACTCGGCCTGGGAACCGGCCTGGTGCTGTTCCTGCGCCGCCGCGCGGCACACGGCGGCGGCACCACCGCCTGAGACCCGCTGCCTGAGGTCCCTTCAGCCCCACGCCGACGGGTGCCGCTCCTCCCGGAGCGGCACCCGTCACATATGTCCGGCGGCGCCACGCGGGAGCGGCGCGGGGGATGAGCGGAACGACGGCGAGGGGCCGCCGCCCCCGAGCGGCTGCGGCCCCTTCCGTACCTCGATGCGCCTTTTGTGTGTGGGGACGGCTGTTGCCGTCAGAGCACGCGCACCGCACCCGACGCCGGGTAGCCGGAGAGGTCCTGCACGACGACTCCCTTGGAGGGGTTCGCCGCGTCCAGGTACTGGCCGTTCCCGATGTACACACCCACGTGGTACGCCGAGCCCTTGCCACCCCAGTACAGGATGTCGCCGACCTGAAGGTTCGACAGGGAGACGTCCGTGCCGACCATCGACTGGTCCTGCGACACGCGCGGAAGATCCACACCGACCTGCTTGAACGCCGCCTGCACCAGGCTGGAGCAGTCCCAGGCGTTGGGCCCGCTGGCGCCCATCACGTAGGCGTCGCCCACCTGGGCCTGGAGGAAGGCGATGACGGTCGCGACGCTGCCGCCGGACGGCACGCTCACGGCGTCGGAGCCGTCGGAGACGGTCGAGAGGGTGGCCCGCTCGGCGTCGCGCGCGGCGCGCTCCGCGGCGGCCTGGCGCGCCTCCTCGGCGGCCTTCTTGCGGGCCTCCGCCTTCTTCTTGGCCACGGCCAGGTCGGCCTTGGCCTCCTTGGCGGCCTGGGCGGCGGCCGCGTCACGCTCGGCCTGCAGCTCGTAGTTCGCGGCGGCCAGCTGCGTGGCGTCCGCGGACTGGGCGACCTGTGCGGACAGGTCGGCCGTGAGGGTGGGCAGTTCGAGCGTCTGCGTCACCGGCTCGGCGGCGTTCGCCGAGGCCGATGCGCCGGCCACTGCCACGGTGCTGAGGATGCCACCGGCAACTCCGGCCCGCATCGCCATCTTCGACGCACTGCGCGGGCGGGGCTTCCGGTGGCTACGTATGTGAGCGGTGTGGGACATGGGAATAACCGGTATCAGGGGCTCCTCCATACCTTCAAGAAACGTGTGGTCCGCCACAGTTGTTCAATCGACGGCCCGAATCCCCGGCGTCTTCCCCTTTATTGACGCCGTAACGGACATTGCGGACGTCGGTCACCAAGCCTGTGATCATGGGCTTTCTTCGTTACGTCCGAATTGCGCCCGACCTACCACTGGTTGGCGTGGTTGGCCAAGCCCGCTTCTCAGGTCCCTCTCGTCGATGTGGCAGAGGTCACGGAACGGTCTCCGGATCATGTGCGTCCGGCGCGCGGGAATCGCCGCCCCGCGTTCGTGAACGCGTGCACACGTCCACATCTCGCCTCCGCCTCCCTCTGATGTGTGAATGCGTCGCACTATCAGGGCGGGAGGCCCTCTGCCAATTTGCATGCAAGGGAAGTCTCTTGATATTGAGACGCCCACCGAGACCCCCTGCGAGCTGCGGCGACGATCGAAAATGTCACCTCTGGTGATCACTTGGACGCTTCACGTGTGAAGATCGCTGATCATCCGACTTCATGATCCTTCATCAGGTGGTGGAGATCACAAAGCTTGTGCAATACCCCGTGTCGCAGATCACAGAGCGGCGGGCATAGGATGCGAGGCAGTTGGGCTTGTGACCTGCTTCACATGTTCTCGATCTTCGCCGGGACAAGCGGGGTTCGTGGGACAGGTGAGTCAGGCGTGAAGCCTGATGCAACCGCCAGCAGTCAGCGCCGACTGAGAGGAGCGAGGAGCGGTGAACGCGTATGCGCCCATCCTCGTACTGGGAGCCCTCGGGGCAGGCTTTGCGATCTTCTCCGTGGTCATGGCCACGCTGATCGGTCCGAAGCGGTACAACCGCGCCAAGCTCGAAGCATACGAGTGCGGCATCGAGCCGACCCCCACGCCGGCCGGCGGCGGGCGCTTCCCCATCAAGTACTACCTGACGGCGATGCTCTTCATCGTCTTCGACATCGAGATCGTCTTCCTCTACCCGTGGGCCGTCACCTTCGACGCCCTGGGTGTGTTCGGGCTCGTGGAGATGCTGCTCTTCGTGCTCACCGTCTTCGTCGCCTACGCGTACGTGTGGCGGCGCGGCGGCCTGGAATGGGACTGAGGGGCCTTTAGTCATGGGACTCGAAGAAAAGCTGCCGAGCGGATTCCTGCTGACCACCGTCGAGCAGGCCGCGGGCTGGGTGCGCAAGGCGTCCGTCTTCCCCGCCACGTTCGGCCTCGCCTGTTGTGCCATCGAGATGATGACCACCGGCGCCGGCCGCTACGACCTGGCCCGGTTCGGCATGGAGGTCTTCCGCGGCTCACCCCGCCAGGCGGACCTGATGATCGTGGCCGGCCGGGTCAGCCAGAAGATGGCGCCGGTGCTGCGGCAGGTCTACGACCAGATGCCGAACCCCAAGTGGGTGATCTCCATGGGGGTGTGCGCCTCCTCCGGCGGCATGTTCAACAACTACGCCATCGTCCAGGGCGTCGACCACGTCGTCCCGGTCGACATCTATCTCCCCGGCTGCCCGCCACGGCCCGAGATGCTGATGGACGCCATCCTCAAACTTCACCAGAAGATCCAGAGCTCCAAGCTCGGCGTGAACGCCGAGGAGGCGGCCCGGGAGGCGGAGGAAGCGGCGCTCAAGGCCCTGCCCACGATCGAGATGAAGGGGCTGCTGCGATGAGCGAGGCGAACAGCGGGGCGTCGAACGGCGTCAACCCCGAGAAGGACCTCTCCGCCGAGAACCTCCCGGGCCAGCGCGGGCAGGGCGGTGAGGAGATCCGCGTCCAGCGAGGCATGTTCGGCGCCACCAACGGCGGCGACACCTCCGGGTACGGCGGCCTGGTCCGCTCGGTCCGGCTGCCGGGTCCGGCCACCCGTCCCTACGGCGGCTGGTTCGACGAGGTCGCCGACGAGCTGGAGGGCGCCCTGGAGGAACAGGGCCTGCTTCCCGGCAACGCCATCGAGAAGACGGTCGTCGACCGGGGCGAGGTCACCTTCCACATCGAGCGCGAACACCTCGTCCGCGTCGCCCGCACCCTGCGCGACGACCCGGCGCTGCGCTTCGAGCTGTGCACCGGCGTCAGCGGCGTCCACTACCCGAACGACAAGGGCCGCGAGCTGCACGCCGTCTACCACCTGCGCTCGATCACCCACAACAGGCTGATCCGCCTCGAGGTCAGCGCCCCGGACAGCGACCGGCGCATCCCGTCGCTGGTCGCCGTCTATCCGACCAACGACTGGCACGAGCGTGAGACCTACGACTTCTTCGGCATCGTCTTCGAAGGTCACCCGGCCCTGACGCGGATCATGATGCCGGACGACTGGCAGGGCCATCCGCAGCGCAAGGACTACCCCCTCGGCGGCATCCCCGTCGAGTACAAGGGCGCCCAGATCCCGGCTCCGGACCAGCGGAGGTCGTACTCATGAGCACGCAGCACGCAACTCCGCGTGAGACCACCGAGGGCACCGTGTACACGGTCACCGGTGGCGACTGGGACGAGGTCGTCCAGTCCGCGGCCCGCGCCGACGACGAGCGCATCGTTGTCAACATGGGGCCCCAGCACCCCTCCACCCACGGGGTGCTCCGCCTGATCCTGGAGATCGAGGGCGAGACGGTCACCGAGGCCCGGTGCGGCATCGGCTACCTGCACACGGGCATCGAGAAGAACCTGGAATTCCGCACGTGGACGCAGGGCACCACCTTCGTCACGCGCATGGACTACCTGACCTCCTTCTTCAACGAGACCGGCTACTGCCTCGCCGTCGAGAAGCTCCTCGGCATCGAGGACGAGGTCCCGGACCGGGCCACGATCATCCGGGTGCTGCTGATGGAGCTGAACCGGCTCTCCTCGCACCTGGTGTGCATCGCCACCGGAGGCATGGAACTCGGCGCCACCACGATCATGATCTACGGATTCCGTGATCGTGAAATGATTCTCGACATCTACGAGCTCATCACGGGCCTGCGGATGAACCACGCGTACATCCGCCCCGGCGGACTCGCCCAGGACCTGCCGCCCGGCGCGGTGGACCAGATCCGCGAGTTCGTGAAGAAGATGAACAAGAACCTCCCGGAGTACGACAAGCTCGCCACCGGGAACCCCGTCTTCAAGGCCCGTATGCAGGACATCGGCCATCTCGACCTGGCCGGCTGCATGGCCCTCGGCGCCACCGGCCCGATCCTGCGCTCCACCGGCCTGCCGCACGATCTGCGCAAGACCCAGCCCTACTGCGGCTACGAGACGTACGACTTCGACGTCCCGACCGCCGACACCTGCGACGCCTACGGCCGCTTCCTGATCCGCCTGGAGGAGATGCGCCAGTCGCTCAGGATCGTCGAGCAGTGCCTGGACCGGCTGCAGCCCGGCCCGGTCATGGTCGCCGACAAGAAGATCGCCTGGCCCGCCCAGCTCGCCCTGGGACCGGACGGACTGGGCAACTCGCTGGACCACATCAAGAGGATCATGGGCACCTCCATGGAGGCCCTGATCCACCACTTCAAGCTGGTGACCGAAGGCTTCCGCGTCCCGCCGGGACAGGCGTACGCGGCGGTCGAGTCGCCCAAGGGCGAACTCGGAGTGCACGTCGTGTCCGACGGCGGCACCCGGCCCTACCGGGTCCACTTCCGGGACCCGTCCTTCACCAATCTGCAGGCCATGGCGGCGATGTGCGAGGGCGGCCAGGTCGCCGACGTCATCGTCGCCGTCGCATCCATCGACCCCGTGATGGGAGGCGTCGACCGGTGACCACCTCTTCTTCGGAGCGGGGCGTCAGCCTGGGCATGCCGGAGCTGCCCGCGCCCGGCTACGCGGACGACGTTCGAGCCCGGCTGGAGCGGGACGCGCGCGAGATCATCGCCCGCTACCCGGACTCCCGTTCCGCCCTGCTGCCGCTGCTGCATCTCGTGCAGGCGGAGGAGGGCCATGTCACGCGTACCGGGATGCGGTTCTGCGCGGACGTGCTGGACCTGACCACGGCCGAGGTCACCGCGGTGGCCACCTTCTACTCCATGTACCGGCGCAAGCCGAGCGGCGACTACCAGGTCGGTGTCTGCACCAACACCCTGTGCGCCGTGATGGGCGGTGACGCGATCTTCGAGGCGCTTCAGGAGCACCTCGGCGTCGGCAACGGCGAGACCACCGACGACGGCAAGGTCACGCTGGAGCACATCGAGTGCAACGCGGCCTGCGACTTCGCGCCGGTCGTGATGGTCAACTGGGAGTTCTTCGACAACCAGACGGTCGAGACCGCCAAGCGCCTGGTGGACGACCTGCGCGAAGGAGTGCGGGTCGAGCCGACCCGCGGGGCGCCGCTGTGCACGTTCAAGGAGACCGCCCGGATCCTGGCGGGCTTCCCCGACGAGCGGGACGGGGCCGTCGAGGCCACGGGCAGCGCGGGACCCGCGTCGCTGGTGGGCCTCCGCCTGGCCAGGGGAGAGGCCGCACCCGCGCGCGTGGTCCACCCGCGGGAGGGCGGCCCGCACGACGAGCCGCATGACGGGGCCGTCCACGAGCCGTCGCCGACCGAGCACCTCAGCTCGCACGACGCGCCGCAGAAGACATCGGCATCCGACCCCGCCCACCCGGCCGGGCCTACCGCCGAGGAGGGGGAGTGATGACGTTGGCACCCGAGCTGAAGGACACCAGCCCCGAGAAGCTGCTCGCACCGGTGCTGTCGTCCTTCTGGGACGAGGACGGGTCCTGGACCCTGGACGTCTACCGAAGGCACGACGGGTACGAGGGACTCCGCAAGGCACTCGCGATGTCGCCCGACGACCTCATCGCGTACGTCAAGGACTCCGGCCTGCGCGGCCGTGGTGGCGCGGGATTCCCCACGGGAATGAAATGGCAGTTCATTCCCCAGGGTGATGGAAAGCCGCACTATCTAGTTGTCAACGCCGACGAGTCGGAGCCCGGAACCTGCAAGGACATCCCGCTCCTCTTCGCGAACCCGCACAGCCTCATCGAGGGCATGATCATCGCGTGTTACGCCATCAGGTCGTCGCATGCCTTCATCTATCTGCGTGGTGAAGTCGTCCCCGTGCTGCGGCGGTTGCACTCGGCCGTCGCCGAGGCGTACGCGGCGGGCTACCTCGGCGAGAACATCCTGGGCAGCGGGCTCAACCTCGACATCACGGTGCACGCCGGCGCGGGCGCGTACATCTGCGGTGAGGAAACCGCGCTGCTCGACTCGCTCGAAGGCCGCAGGGGTCAACCGCGGCTCCGTCCCCCCTTCCCTGCTGTCGCGGGCCTCTACGCGTGCCCGACTGTGGTGAACAACGTCGAATCGATCGCCTCGGTTCCCGCCATCTTGAAAAACGGCAAGGAGTGGTTCAGGTCGATGGGGAGTGAGAAGTCGCCCGGCTTCACGCTCTACTCGCTCAGCGGTCACGTCGCGAGCCCCGGCCAGTACGAGGCGCCGCTCGGCATCACCCTGCGCCAGCTCCTCGACATGAGCGGCGGGATGCGGCCCGGTCACCGGCTGAAGTTCTGGACGCCGGGCGGCTCCTCGACGCCCTTGCTCACCGACGAGCACCTCGACGTCCCTCTCGACTACGAGGGAGTGGGCGCCGCGGGTTCCATGCTCGGCACCAAAGCGCTGCAGTGCTTCGACGAGACGACCTGCGTCGTGCGCGCCGTGACCCGCTGGACCGAGTTCTACGCCCACGAGTCCTGCGGCAAGTGCACACCCTGCCGGGAAGGCACGTACTGGCTGGTGCAGTTGCTGCGGGACATCGAGGCCGGCAAGGGCGCGATGAGCGATCTCGACAAGATGGCCGACATCGCCGACAACATCAACGGCAAGTCCTTCTGCGCCCTCGGTGACGGTGCCGCCTCGCCGATCTTCTCCTCGCTCCAGTACTTCCGCGGCGAGTACGAGGAGCACATCACGGGCCGTGGCTGCCCGTTCGACCCGGCCAAGTCGACCGCCTGGGCCGACCACCGTACGGAGGTGAACGCATGACTGTGACCACGAGCGCTCCCTCCGGCGGGGGAGAGGCGGCGGTTCCGCCGGAAGACCTCGTCACGCTGACGATCGACGGTGCCGAGATCAGCGTGCCCAAGGGCACCCTGGTCATCCGGGCCGCCGAGCAACTCGGCATCGAGATCCCGCGGTTCTGCGACCATCCCCTCCTCGACCCGGTCGGTGCCTGCCGTCAGTGCATCGTGGACGTCGAGGGCCAGCGCAAGCCGATGGCGTCCTGCACCATCACCTGCACCGATGGGATGGTGGTCAAGACCCAGCTGACCTCGCCGGTGGCCGAGAAGGCGCAGCACGGTGTGATGGAGCTGCTGCTCATCAACCACCCGCTGGACTGCCCGGTCTGCGACAAGGGCGGCGAGTGCCCGCTGCAGAACCAGGCGATGTCCCACGGCAACGCCGAGTCGAGGTTCGAGGGCCGCAAGCGCACCTTCGCCAAGCCGGTGCCGATCTCCACGCAGGTGCTGCTGGACCGTGAGCGGTGCGTGCTGTGCGCGCGCTGCACCCGGTTCTCCAACCAGGTCGCGGGCGACCCGATGATCGAGCTGCTGGAGCGGGGCGCGCTCCAGCAGGTGGGCACCGGTGAGGGCGATCCCTTCGAGTCGTACTTCTCCGGGAACACCATCCAGATCTGCCCGGTCGGCGCGCTCACCTCGGCGGCGTACCGCTTCCGCTCCCGGCCCTTCGACCTGGTCTCCTCGCCGGGCGTGTGCGAGCACTGCTCCGGCGGCTGCGCCACCCGCACCGACCACCGGCGCGGCAAGGTCATGCGGCGCCTCGCGGCGAACGACTCCGAGGTCAACGAGGAGTGGATGTGCGACAAGGGGCGCTTCGCGTTCCGCTACGCACAGTTGAAGGACCGCCTGGACACACCGCTGCTGCGCAACGCCGAGGGTGACCTGGAGCCCGCCTCCTGGCCGGAGGCGCTGCAGATCGCCGCCCAGGGGCTGCTTGCCTCGCGTGGCCGCACCGGTGTGCTGACCGGCGGTCGGCTCACCGTCGAGGACGCGTACGCGTACAGCAAGTTCGCGCGCGTGGCGCTCGACACGAACGACATCGACTTCCGCGCGCGCATGCACAGCGGCGAGGAGTCCGACTTCCTCGCCGCGCGGGTCGCGGGACGCGGCCACGACCTCGACGGTACGGGCGTCACGTACGCGCTTGTGGAGAAGGCCCCCGCCGTCCTGCTGGCCGGGTTCGAGTCCGAGGAGGAGGCGCCCGGCGTCTTCCTGCGGCTGCGCAAGGCCTGGCGCAAGCACGGGCAGAAGGTGTTCTCGCTGGCCACGCACAGCACGCGAGGCCTGGAGAAGGCGGGCGGCACGCTGCTGCCCGCCGCACCCGGCACCGAGACCGAATGGCTGGACGCGCTCGCGAGCGGCGTCGGCCTGGAGGACGACGGAGCGCTGGCCGCCGAGGCGCTGCGCGCCGAGGGCGCGGTGATCGTCGTGGGTGAGCGGCTGGCCGGGGTGCCCGGTGGCCTGACCGCCGCTGTGCGGGCCGCGTCCGCCACCGGCGCGCGGCTCGTGTGGATCCCGCGCCGGGCCGGGGAGCGCGGCGCCATCGAGGCGGGCGCGCTGCCGTCGCTGCTGCCGGGCGGGCGCCCGGCGACCGATCCGCGCGCGCGGGACGAGGTCGCGGCCGCCTGGGGAGTCGCCGAACTCCCCCTCCGCTACGGCCGTGACACCGGCCAGATCGTCGAGGCCGCCGCGAGCGGTGAGCTCCAGGCGCTGCTGGTGGCCGGTGTGGAGGTCGCCGACCTGCCCGACCCGGCACGCGCGCGTGCGGCGCTCGGCGAGGTCGGCTTCCTGGTCTCGCTCGAACTGCGGCCCAGCGAGGTCACGGAACTCGCCGACGTGGTCCTGCCGGTCGCCGCGGTCGCCGAGAAGGCGGGCGCCTTCCTCAACTGGGAGGGCCGGGTCCGCTCCTTCGACGCCGCGCTCAAGCCCGACCAGATGAGCCGCCCGCCGGCGCCCACCGACGCGCGCGTGCTGCAGATGCTGGCCGACGCGATGGACGTACACCTCGGGCTGCCGGATCTGCGGACCACGCGTGCCGAGCTGGACCGGCTCGGCGTCTGGGGCGGGCCGCGGGCCACCGAGCCGGTCCAGAGCGCGGGTGTGCTGCCGCGTCCGGCCACCGGGGAGGCCGTACTTGCGGGGCACCGGCTGCTGCTCGACCAGGGCCTGCTCCAGGAGGGCGACGAGGCGCTGGCCGGGACACGGCACGCCGCACGCGCGCGTGTGTCGCCGGCCACGGCCGCCGAGGCGGGGGTCGCGGAGGGTGACGTGCTCACCGTGACCGGCCCCGCCGGCTCGGTGCAACTGCCGCTCCAGATCACCGAGATGCCCGACCGGGTGGTCTGGCTGCCGCTGAACTCCGCCGGCGGGGGCGTCGCCTCCGACACCGGGGCGCTGCCCGGCTCCCTCGTCCGCATCGGCCCGGCGCCGCTCGCCGGTGAGGCCCCCACGGAGGTGGAGGCATGAGCCCGTACTTCGTCGCCGCTGAGGACCTCTCCATGTTCGGCCGCGACCCATGGTGGCTGGTCGCCGTCAAGGCGGTGTTCTGCTTCGCCTTCCTGATGGTGACCGTGCTGTTCTCGATCGTCTGGGAGCGCAAGGTCGTCGCCTGGATGCAGCTGCGCATCGGTCCCAACCGGCACGGCCCCTGGGGCATGCTCCAGTCGCTGGCCGACGGTGTGAAGCTGATGCTCAAGGAGGACCTCGTCGTCAAGCGCGCGGACAAGGTGGTCTACGTCCTCGCGCCGATCGTCGCGGCCATCCCGGCCTTCATGGCGATCGCGGTGATCCCCTTCGGCCCGGCCGGCAACGAGATCTCGATTTTCGGTCAGCGCACGACGATGCAGCTGACCGACCTGCCGATCGCGACGCTGTACATCCTCGCGGTCGCCTCGGTCGGCATCTACGGCATCGTGCTGGCGGGCTGGAGTTCGGGGTCGACCTATCCGCTGCTCGGCGGTCTGCGCTCCTGCGCGCAGATGATCTCGTACGAGATCGCCATGGGCGCCGCCTTCGCGTCGGTGTTCCTCTACTCGGGCTCGATGTCGACGTCGGCGATCGTCGACGCGCAGGCGGACCGCTGGTTCGTGGTACTGCTGCCGGTCTCCTTCCTGATCTACATCGTGACGATGATCGGGGAGACCAACCGCGCGCCGTTCGACATGCCGGAGTCCGAAGGTGACCTGGTCGGCGGGTTCAACACCGAGTACTCGTCGATCAAGTTCGCGATGTTCATGCTCGCCGAGTACGTCAACATGGTGACCGTCTCGGCCGTGTCGGTGACGCTGTTCCTGGGTGGCTGGCGGGCGCCCTGGCCGATCAGCACCTTCTGGGAGGGCGCGAACCACGGCTGGTGGCCGTTGCTGTGGTTCGTCGTCAAGGTCCAGCTGCTGCTCTTCTTCTTCATCTGGCTGCGCGGCACGCTCCCGCGGGTCCGCTACGACCAGCTGATGAAGCTCGGCTGGAAGGTCCTTATCCCGGTCTCCGTGGTCTGGCTGATGCTCGTCGCGACCGTGCGGACGCTACGGAACGAGAACTACGCCTTCGCCGACATCGCCCTCTACGTGGGCGGCGGTGTCCTCGCGCTGCTGTTGCTCTCGTTCGTCGTGGACTTCTTCCGCGACCGCGCCAAGGCGGCGGAGCCGCCCGCCGAGCAGCCCGCGTTCGACCCGATGGCCGGTGGATTCCCGGTGCCGCCGCTGCCCGGACAGGAGCTGCCACCGGTGCCGAGGCGCCGCTCGCGCCGCGAGCGCGAGCTGATTGTCAGTGGTGGACCCGATACTCGGAGTGATGGATCTCCGGATGGATCTACGGATGGAAAGGAGGCGTCCGATGGCTGAGGAACCCAAGGAGACCAAGCCCGGTTTCCAGAACCCCGTGGCCGGCTTCGGCGTGACCTTCAAGGCCATGTTCAAGAAGCGGCTGACCGAGCAGTACCCGGAGCAGCAGAAGACCACGGCCCCACGGTTCCACGGACGGCACCAGCTCAACCGCCATCCGGACGGCCTGGAGAAGTGCGTCGGCTGCGAGCTGTGCGCCTGGGCCTGCCCCGCCGACGCCATCTATGTGGAGGGCGCGGACAACACGGACGAGGAGCGTTACTCGCCGGGCGAGCGGTACGGGCGGGTGTACCAGATCAACTACGCCCGCTGCATCCTGTGCGGCCTGTGCATCGAGGCGTGCCCCACGCGCGCGTTGACCATGACGAACGACTTCGAGCTCGCCGACTCC
Organism: Streptomyces sp. NPDC047706; assembly: GCF_043204795.1. Classification (NCBI taxonomy): domain Bacteria; kingdom Bacillati; phylum Actinomycetota; class Actinomycetes; order Kitasatosporales; family Streptomycetaceae; genus Streptomyces; species Streptomyces sp. NPDC047706. Next base: position 85,466 of record NZ_JBIDCW010000026.1, read on the forward strand.
AGCCGCGCCAACCTCATCTACACCAAGGAGCAGCTGCTGGCCGGCCTCGAAGAGGGCATGGTCGACTCGCCGCACGCCATCTACCCGGGGATGGACGAACAGGACTACTACCGGGGCCTGGTGACAGAGGCCGCGCCCGGCACGGAGCGCCAGGTCGCCCTGTCCAAGGATGAGACGGTCCAGGAGGCGGCCTCGACCTTCGGCGAGGGCGAACCCGCCTCGGGGAAGGTGATCGGCCGATGACCACCGAACTCGCCGCCTACACCACCTCCACCGGGGAGGCCGTCCAGTTCTGGATCCTCGGCACGGTCGCGGTGATCGGCGCCCTGTGCACCGTCTTCATGAAGAAGGCCGTACACAGCGCGCTCTGCCTGGCCGGCACCATGATCATCCTGGCGGTGTTCTACCTCGCCAACGGCGCCTACTTCCTGGGCATCGTGCAGATCGTCGTCTACACCGGCGCGATCATGATGCTGTTCCTGTTCGTGGTGATGCTGGTCGGTGTCACCGCGGCGGACTCGCTGAAGGAGACCATCAAGGGCCAGCGCTGGCTGGCCCTCCTCTGTGGCCTCGGCTTCGGCCTTCTGCTCGTCGGGGGCATCGGCAACGCGTCCCTGGCGGAGTTCAACGGCATCGGCCAGGCGAACGCCGGAGGCAACGTGGAGGGCCTCGCCGCCCTCATCTTCACCAAGTACGTCCTCGCGTTCGAGCTCACCGGCGCCCTGCTGATCACGGCCGCCGTCGGCGCCATGGTGCTCACCCACCGTGAGCGCACCGAGCGCGCCAAGACCCAGCGTGAGCTGGCCGAGCAGCGCATCCGCGAGGGCAAGCACGTGCCGCCGCTGCCGGCGCCCGGTGTGTACGCGCGGCACAACGCCGTGGACATCGCGGGCCTGCTGCCGGACGGCACCCCGTCCGACCTGACGGTCAGCAAGACGCTGCGTGAGCGCGGCCAGATCCGGGACGTGTCCACCGAGGCGCTCAACGACCTGCGGGCCCTCGAACAGCGTTCGCAGGAGCGGCTGGAGCGGGACGAGATCGAGCCGCCGACGTTCAAGCGGTCCGAGGAGGCGTCGAAGTGAATCCCGTCAACTACCTCTATCTGGCCGCCCTGCTGTTCACGATCGGCGCGACGGGCGTGCTCATCCGGCGGAACGCGATCGTGCTGTTCATGTGCATCGAGCTGATGCTCAACGCCTGCAACCTCGCGTTCGTCGCCTTCTCCCGGATGCACGGCAACCTCGACGGCCAGATCATCGCGTTCTTCACGATGGTCGTCGCCGCGGCCGAGGTCGTGGTCGGTCTCGCGATCATCGTCTCGCTGTTCCGCTCCCGCCACTCGGCCTCGGTCGACGACGCCAGCCTGATGAAGCTCTAAGGGGTCGCTGAAGTGGAGAACCTGATTGCGCTGCTGATCGCGGCGCCGCTGCTCGGAGCGGCCGTCCTGCTGTGCGGCGGCCGGCGGCTCGACGCCGTCGGCCACTGGATCGGCACGGTCCTCGCGTTCGTCTCCTTCGCCCTCGGCGCGGTCCTCTTCGCCGACCTCCTGGGCAAGGGCGCGGAGGAACGCACGCTGACACAACACCTGTTCAGCTGGATCCCCGTCGAGGGCTTCCAGGCCGACGTCGCCTTCCAGCTCGACCAGTTGTCGATGACGTTCGTGCTCCTGATCACCGGCGTCGGCTCGCTGATCCACCTGTACTCGATCGGGTACATGGAGCACGACGAGCGGCGCCGCCGCTTCTTCGGCTACCTGAACCTGTTCCTCGCGGCGATGCTGCTGCTCGTCCTCGCCGACAACTACCTGCTGCTCTACGTCGGCTGGGAGGGTGTCGGTCTCGCCTCCTACCTGCTGATCGGTTTCTGGCAGCACAAGCCCAGTGCCGCCACCGCCGCGAAGAAGGCCTTCCTGGTCAACCGCGTCGGCGACATGGGCCTGTCGATCGCGATCATGCTGATGTTCACGACCTTCGGCACCTTCGCCTTCGGCCCGGTGCTCGGCGGCAACGACGAGCCGGGTCTCGTCGGCGACACCTCCGAGGGGATGCTCACCGCGATCGGCCTGATGCTGCTGCTCGCCGCCTGCGGCAAGTCCGCCCAGGTGCCGCTGCAGTCCTGGCTCGGGGACGCGATGGAGGGCCCGACCCCGGTCTCGGCCCTGATCCACGCCGCGACGATGGTGACGGCGGGTGTGTACCTGATCGTCCGCTCCGGTGCGCTCTTCAACGCCGCGCCCGACGCCCAGCTGGTCGTCACGATCGTCGGAGCGGTCACGCTCCTGTTCGGTGCGATCGTCGGTTGCGCCAAGGACGACATCAAGAAGGCGCTGGCCGGCTCCACCATGTCGCAGATCGGCTACATGGTCCTCGCCGCCGGCCTCGGCCCCATCGGCTACGCCTTCGCGATCATGCACCTGGTGACGCACGGCTTCTTCAAGGCCGGGCTGTTCCTCGGCGCCGGTTCGGTCATGCACGGCATGAACGACGAGGTCGACATGCGCAAGTACGGCGGACTGCGCAAGTACATGCCGATCACCTTCGTCACCTTCGGCCTCGGCTACCTCGCGATCATCGGCTTCCCGGGTCTGTCCGGCTTCTTCTCCAAGGACAAGATCATCGAGGCGGCCTTCGCCAAGGGCGGCACCGAGGGCTGGATCCTCGGCGCCTGTGCCCTGCTGGGCGCGGCCATCACCGCGTACTACATGACGCGCGTGATGCTGATGACGTTCTTCGGCGAGGAGCGCTGGCGGCACACCGCGACCGCGTCCCCGGCCGAGCCCGACGTGGAGCCTGCCGCCCGGACCCATGGCGAGCACGCCGAGCCGCACCCGCACGAGTCGCCCCGGACCATGACGATCCCGATGATCGTGCTGGCGTTCGGTTCGGTCTTCGCGGGCGGGTTCTTCAGCGTCGGCGAGCGCTTCGTGCACTGGCTGGAGCCGGTCACGGGGTACGAGCACGGGACCCCGCCGGTCAGCGCGCTGACGGTCACGCTGTCCACGGTGGCCGTGATGGTGATCGGTGTCGCGATCGCCTACGCGCAGTACGGCCGCCGCCCGGTCCCGGTCGTCGCCCCGCGCGGGTCGCTGCTCACCCGTGCCGCCCGCCGCGACCTGCTCCAGGACGACTTCAACCACGTCGTCCTGGTCCGCGGCGGCGAGCACCTCACGCGGTCCCTGGTGTACGTCGACCACACCCTGGTCGACGGAGTCGTCAACGGCACGGCGGCCTCGGTCGGCGGCCTGTCCGGGCGGCTGCGCAAGCTGCAGAGCGGCTTCGCGCGGTCCTACGCGGTCTCGATGTTCGGCGGCGCGGCGGTTCTCGTCGCCGCGACCCTGCTGATGAGGGCGGTCTGATACCGATGTCCTTTCCTCTGCTGACAGCGACAGCGGCGCTCCCGGCGCTCGGGGCGATCGCCACGGCCGCCGTCCCGGCCGCGCGGCGCACCGCCGCCAAGTGGCTGGCGCTGCTGTTCTCGCTCGCCACGCTCGCCCTCGCCGTCACGGTGCTGGTCCGGTTCGACCCGGACGGCGACCGTTACCAGCTCACCGAGTCGCACGCCTGGATCGCGGACTTCGGCGTCCGCTACGAGCTGGGTGTGGACGGCATCGGCGTGGCGCTCATCGCGCTCACGGCGCTGCTGATCCCGTTCATCATCCTCGCGGGCTGGCACGACGCAGACCCGTTGGAGACCGGCAGCAGGCGGTGGCGGCCCACGCAGGGCTTCTTCGCGCTGATCCTGGCCGTCGAGGCGATGGTGATCCTCTCCTTCGAGGCCACCGACGTCTTCCTCTTCTACATCTTCTTCGAGGCCATGCTCATCCCGATGTACTTCCTCATCGGAGGCTTCGGGGACCGTGCCCACGAGCACGGCGAGCAGGTCGCGTCGACGCAGCGGTCCTACGCCGCGGTGAAGTTCCTGCTCTACAACCTGGCCGGCGGTCTGATCATGCTGGCCGCGGTGATCGGCCTCTACGTGGTCGCCGGGAACTTCTCCCTCACCGAGATCGCCGAGGCCCGTGCCAACGGCTCGCTGGAGATGTCGGCCGGCACCGAACGATGGCTGTTCCTCGGCTTCTTCTTCGCCTTCGCGGTGAAGGCTCCGCTGTGGCCACTGCACACGTGGCTGCCCAACGCCATGCAGGAGTCCACGGCGCCGGTGGCCGTCCTGATCACGGCGGTCGTGGACAAGGTGGGCACCTTCGCGATGCTCCGCTTCTGCCTCCAGCTGTTCCCGGAGGCCTCGAAGTGGGCGACGCCCGCGATCCTCGTCCTGGCGCTGATCAGCATCGTCTACGGCGCGCTGCTCGCGGTCGGCCAGCGTGACATGAAGCGTCTGATCGCGTACGCGTCGATCTCGCACTTCGGCTTCATCATCATGGGCATCTTCGCCATGACCAGCCAGGGCCAGTCCGGCGCCACGCTGTACATGGTCAACCACGGCATCTCGACAGCCGCGCTGATGCTGGTGGCCGGCTTCCTGATCTCGCGGCGCGGTTCGCGGCTCATCGCGGACTACGGCGGAGTCCAGAAGGTCGCCCCGGTGCTGGCCGGCACCTTCCTGATCGGTGGCCTGGCGACCCTGTCGCTGCCCGGCCTCGCGCCCTTCGTCAGTGAATTCCTGGTCCTGGTGGGCACGTTCGCGCGCTACCCGGTGATCGGCATCATCGCCACCTTCGGCATCGTGCTCGCCGCGCTCTACACCCTCGTCCTGTACCAGCGGACGATGACGGGCCCGGTGAAGCCGGAGGTCTCCGCGATGCCGGACCTCAGGGTGCGTGAACTCGTGGTCGTCGCCCCGCTGGTCGCGTTGCTGATCTTCCTGGGCGTGTACCCGAAGCCCGTCACGGACATCGTCAACCCGGCGGTGAAGCAGACCATGTCCGACGTACACAAGCAGGACCCCCGGCCTGAGGTGGAGGCGGCCAAGTGAGTGCAACAGCCGTCCACAGCCTGTGGACAACCGCGGCCGATCCCATCGGCAAGATCGACGCGCCGAAGATCGAGTACGCCCAGCTGTCGCCCATGCTGATCGTGATCGGCGCGGCGATCATCGGGGTGCTGGTCGAGGCGTTCGTCCCGCGCAAGTCCCGGTACTACGCGCAGATGTTCGTGTCCGCGGTGGGTCTGGCCGCCGGCTTCGCCGCGGTCGTCGCCCTCGCGGCGGACGGGTACGGCACCACGAAGGCGCAGATCGCGGCGATGGGCGCGATCGCGGTCGACGGGCCGGCGCTGTTCCTGCAGGGCACGATCCTGCTGTCCGGGCTGGTCGCCCTGTTCACCTTCGCCGAGCGGCGGCTGGACCCCGCCGCACACGGCAACCGGGTCGACTCCTTCGCCGCGCAGGCGGCGTCCGTGCCCGGCAGCGACAGCGAGAAGGCCGCGATCAAGGCGGGCTTCACCACCACCGAGGTCTTCCCGCTGCTGCTCTTCGCGGTCTCCGGCATGCTGCTGTTCCCCGCGGCCAACGACCTGCTGACGCTGTTCGTGGCGCTGGAGGTCTTCTCGCTGCCGCTGTACCTGATGTGCGCCCTGGCCCGCCGCAAGCGGGTCATGTCGCAGGAGGCCGCGGTCAAGTACTTCCTGCTCGGCGCGTTCGCCTCGGCGTTCACGCTGTTCGGGATCGCGATGCTGTACGGCTACTCGGGCTCGATGTCCTACGGCACGATCGCGCAGGTCGTGGACGGCACCATCACCGACATCAGCCCCGCCCTGGCGAACACCATGGGCAACGACGTGCTGCTGCTGATCGGCACCGCGCTGATCGTGATGGGGCTGCTGTTCAAGGTGGGCGCGGTGCCGTTCCACATGTGGACGCCGGACGTGTACCAGGGCGCGCCGACACCCGTGACCGGCTTCATGGCGGCGGCGACCAAGGTGGCCGCGTTCGGCGCTCTGCTGCGGATCCTGTACGTCGTGCTGCCCGGCCTGCGCTGGGACTGGCGGCCGGTGATGTGGGGCGTCGCGATCGTCACCATGCTGGGCGGCGCGATCGTCGCGATCACGCAGACCGACATCAAGCGGCTGCTGGCGTACTCGTCGATCGCGCACGCGGGCTTCATCCTCGCGGGTGTCATCGCGACGACGCCGGACGGTGTGTCCTCGGTGCTCTTCTACCTGCTGGCGTACTCGTTCGTGACGATCGGCGCGTTCGCGGTGGTGACGCTGGTGCGCGACGCCGGCGGCGAGGCGACCCATCTGTCCAAGTGGGCCGGGCTCGGCCGCAGGTCGCCACTGGTGGCGGCCGTGTTCGCGGTGTTCCTGCTGGCCTTCGCCGGAATCCCGCTGACCTCCGGGTTCGCCGGGAAGTTCGCCGTGTTCAAGGCGGCGGCGGAGGGCGGGGCCGCGCCGCTGGTGGTGATCGGTGTGATCTCGTCGGCGATCGCCGCGTTCTTCTACATCCGGGTGATCGTGCTCATGTTCTTCAGCGACCCGAGGCCGGAGGGGCCGACGGTGGCCGTGCCGTCGCCGTTGACGGTGACGGCGATCGGCGTGGGCGTGGCGGTCACGCTGGTGCTGGGTGTGGCGCCCCAGTACTTCCTGGAGCTGGCGGGTGATGCGGGGGTGTTCGTGCGCTGACGCATCCCGTCCACGGCGGCCCTTCTCGTTTCATCGGGGAGGGCCGTTCCTGCTGTCCGGGGTGACCGGAGCCGATCACAGCGCTCGCCTGTCCGACCGGGTGCGGGATGAGACGGGGAAAGCCTGTGGATAACTCCGGGGCTGTCGGTGGCGGCGCCTATCGTGGACGCAGTGGTCGAGATCCGACGTACGGGGGCACGGCGATGGGTGGGACAGGCGGGGTAGGTGCCATGGCGGCGGTAGCTGACAGCGAGGCGTTGGCAGCGCTCCACAAGGTCTTCGGGTACGAGGCTTTTCGTGGGGAGCAGGAAGCGGTCATCGAGCATGTGGTGGCCGGTGGCGACGCCGTCGTGCTCATGCCGACCGGTGGCGGGAAGTCGCTCTGCTATCAGATTCCGGCCCTGGTCAGACCGGGTACGGGCATCGTCGTGTCGCCGCTCATCGCCCTGATGCAGGACCAGGTCGACGCGCTGCGGGCACTGGGCGTGCGGGCCGGGTTCATGAACTCGACGCAGGATTTCGACGAGCGCCGGGTGGTGGAAGCCGAGTACGTCGCCGGTGAGCTCGACCTGCTCTACCTGGCGCCGGAGCGGCTGCGGCTCGACGCCACGCTGGAGCTGCTCTCCCGCGGGAAGATCTCCGTCTTCGCGATCGACGAGGCGCACTGCGTGTCCCAGTGGGGCCATGACTTCCGGCCCGACTATCTGACGCTGTCGCTGCTCGGAGAGCGCTGGCCCGACGTCCCGCGGATCGCGCTCACGGCGACCGCCACGCGCGCCACGCACCAGGAGATCACCCAGCGGCTGCACATGCCGACGGCGCGGCACTTCGTGGCGAGCTTCGACCGCCCGAACATCCAGTACCGGATCGTGCCCAAGGCGGACCCCAAGAAGCAGCTGCTGAGCTTCCTGCGGGAGGAGCACGCGGGCGACGCGGGGATCGTGTACTGCCTGTCCAGGAAGTCGGTGGAGTCGACGGCCGAGTTCCTGAGCAGGAACGGAATCGAGGCGGTGCCCTACCACGCGGGACTGGACGCGGGTACGCGTGCGGCGCACCAGTCCCGGTTCCTGCGGGAGGAGGGGCTGGTCGTCGTGGCGACGATCGCCTTCGGGATGGGCATCGACAAGCCGGACGTACGGTTCGTGGCCCACCTGGACCTGCCGAAGTCGGTGGAGGGGTACTACCAGGAGACGGGCCGGGCCGGGCGGGACGGGCTGCCGTCCACCGCCTGGATGGCCTACGGCCTCAACGACGTCATACAGCAGCGCAAGCTGATCCAGTCCGGCGAGGGCGACGAGGCGTTCCAGCGGCGGGCGGCCGCGCACCTGGACGCGATGCTGGCGCTGTGCGAGACGGCGCAGTGCCGCCGGGGTCAGCTGCTCGCCTACTTCGGCCAGGACCCGGACGAGGCCGGCTGCGGCAACTGCGACACCTGCCTCACGCCGCCCGAGACCTGGGACGGCACCGTGGCGGCGCAGAAGGTGCTGTCGACGGTGGTGCGGTTGCAGCGGGAGCGGGGGCAGAAGTTCGGCGCGGTGCAGATCGTCGACATCCTGCTCGGCAAGCGCACCGCAAAGGTGATCCAGTTCGACCACGACCAGCTCTCCGTCTTCGGCATCGGCGAGGAGCTGACCGAGGGCGAGTGGCGGGGCGTCGTCCGGCAGTTGCTGGCCCAGGGCCTGCTCGCGGTCGAGGGGGAGTACGGCACGCTGGTGCTGACCGAGGCCAGCGGTGCGGTGCTGCGGCGGGAGCGGGAGGTGCCGCTGCGCAAGGAGCCGAAGAAGCCGGTGAGTTCGCGGGCGGGGTCCTCCCCGTCCGGGCGGAGCGAGCGCAAGTCGAAGGCCGCGGCGGTGGAACTCCCCGAGGAACTGCTGCCCGCCTTCGAGGCGTTGCGCGCCTGGCGCGCCGAGCAGGCCCGGGAGCAAGGCGTCCCGGCCTATGTCATCTTCCACGACGCCACGCTGCGGGAGATCGCTGTGGCGTGGCCGAAGTCGGTGGCCGAGCTCGGCGGCATCAGCGGGGTCGGAGAGAAGAAGCGGGTGACGTACGGGGAGGGTGTGCTGGCGGTGCTGGCCTCCCTGGACGGATCACCCGGCGGCGCGGCGACGCCGACCGGGGAGCAGGGTGCGGACGACTGGCCGGAGTCGGAGTCGGAGCGGGAGTCGGAGCCGGACGACTGGATGTAGGGGGCGGGGTGCGGGCGGCGCACGCGGCCCAGGCTTCCCGCGCCGCCCGCACCGCGTGGGCCCTGACGCCGCGATCGGGGCGCCGTGCACGGGGGTGGCTGACCGCCGCCCGGCGTTCTCCGTGCCCGGGTGGCGGTGACGGCGGTACGGCGGCGTGGCGGACCTCGGCGTCCGGCGTCAGGCGGTCGCGCCGTCGGGCCCGCACTCGGGCGGATGCGTCGGCGGGCCCGCCTTCAGGCGGCCGCGTCCTGGGACGGGGAAGGGCCGGGCTGTCTTGATCGGGTCGGTCGCGCGGCGTTACGACAGTGCCGTCAGGCCGGGGGCGAAGGTGATCAGCAGGGGGAGCAGGGGGACCAGTGCCGCCGCGGTCGTCGTCAGGGCCCGGTGCCGGCGGTCCAGTCGGGCGGGCGGCTCCAGCAGACGGTCCACGCGTTCGCCCAGGAGGCGGTGGCTGGAGGCGCAGGAGAGGACGCCCCGGTGCTGGTTGAGTTCGATCAGGGCGAGCGCCGTGGTCAGGTGGCCGCACCGGCGGGAGGCCGTGTCGTCGGCGGAGAGTTCGACCAGGCGGTGGGTCTGGTCGCAGAAGTGGGCGAAGAGGGGAACGCGCGGGAAGCCGGTGGCCAGCGCGGTGGACAGGTGCAGCAGCCAGTCGTGTCGGGCGCGGGCATGGCCGCGCTCGTGGGTGAGGACGGCGTCGAGCTGGTGGTCGGTGAGCCGGTGCAGCGCACCGGTGGTGACGATCAGCTGGGGCGGACTGCCCGGCATCCACCAGGCGTCGGGATACTCGTCCTCCAGGACGAGCAGCGGTCCCCGGACAGCGGGCAGGCCGGCCGGCAGGTCGGGGGCGCGTTCCCGCAGGTGTGCGCGGGCCCGGCCGCGGCGGCGCCGGGCCTCGAACAGCTCGCGCACGAGCATCGCCGTGGTCCACGCGGCGCCGCAGGCCAGCGACAGGGTCAGCGCGGCGGCCCAGGGCGGCGCCGCCGAGAGGTCGTAGGCGGCGGCGACGCTCGGCGGGGCGGGCGCGAAGACCTGGTCCCGCACGGTCTGGAAGACGGCCGCCGCGCCCAGGACCAGCGCGGTCAGACAGCACAGCAGGACGGTGGCGACCAGGCACTGCCACACCCACAGCCCGATGACGGGCTCCCGTTCGGGCCACGCGGCGCGGACCAGCGTACGAGGGGCCGGTACGGCGGCCGTCAGGGCGACGACGCTCAGCAGGAGCAGGCAGAGGGTCATGCCACGGGCTCCGGATCCTGGTCGGGAGTGGGGCGGCTGGGGTGCGGTGCGGGCGGCGGTCGCGCGCCGTACGCCTCACGTGTCCGCGCCGTACGTGGCGCGCACCGCCCGTCCGTCAGTATGACGGTGCCGGGCGGCCGGAGTCAGCGCCGAAGCCGTCGCTGTCGCGTAAACCTCACCCCGCCACGACACGTCCCGTGACCTCACCGAGCCCGACGCGTACCCCGCCGGCCCCCGGGGCCCAGGCGGTCATGGTCACGACGTCGCCGTCCTCCAGGAAGGTGCGCTTGCCGTCGGGCAGTTCGAGGGCGTCGCGGCCGTTCCAGGTCAGCTCCAGGAGTGAGCCGCGTTCCCCCTCGGCCGGGCCGCTGACGGTGCCCGAGCCGTACAGGTCGCCGGTGCGCAGGGATGCGCCGTTGACGGTCATGTGGGCGAGTTGCTGCGCGGCCGTCCAGTACATGGTGGAGAAGGGCGGCTCCGAGACGACGTGGCCGTTGAGGGCGACGGAGATACGCAGGTCGTAGCCGCCGGGCTCCTCCTCGGAGTCGTCCAGGTACGGCAGCAGGGGGTGCGTCCGTTCGGGCGGAGCCACCCGCGCCTCGTCCAGCGCGTCCAGCGGGGTGATCCACGCCGACACCGAGGTGGCGAAGGACTTGCCGAGGAACGGGCCGAGAGGGACGTACTCCCAGGCCTGGATGTCGCGGGCGGACCAGTCGTTCAGCAGGCACAGGCCGAAGACGTGGTCGCGGAAGCCGGACTGCGGCACCGGCGTGCCCATCGCGGACGGGACGCCGACCACGAAGCCGACCTCGGCCTCGATGTCCAGCCGGACGGACGTACCGAAGACCGGCGCGGTGTCGGCCGGGGCCTTGCGCTGCCCGGAGGGGCGGACCACGTCGGTGCCGGAGACGACGACCGTGCCGGAGCGGCCGTGGTAACCGATGGGCAGATGCTTCCAGTTGGGTGTGAGGGAGTCGGCGGCGTCGGGACGGAAGATCTGGCCGACGTTGCGGGCGTGGTTCTCGGACGCGTAGAAGTCGACGTAGTCCGCGACCTCGAACGGAAGGTGCAGGGTCACCGAGGACAGGGGGTGCATCAGCGGGGCGAGGGACTCGCGGTGTGACGGCACCGTGACCCAGGCGGTGAGCGCGCGCCGGACGTCCGACCAGGCCGTGCGGCCGGCGGCGAGCAGCGGGTTGAGGGTCGGGCGGGCCAGCAGCTCGGCGTACGGGGAGCCGAGCGCCAGGGCGGCCGCACCGGCGTCGAGGACGTGGCCGCCGAGGCGGACACCCACCGTGCGTTCGGCGGACCCGGCGGGTGAGAACACGCCGTACGGAAGGTTGTGCGGACCGAAGGGGTCGCCCTCGGGGACATCGAAGGGGGGCATGGGGTGCTGCCTCACTTTCGTACGCGCGGTCCATGCGGTCGCTGATCACGTTACGACTGCGGCACCTGTCTTGGGCAGTGCGTGAAACGCGTTGAAGATACTGAATGTCCTGAATGGCGCTCCACATCTTCGTGCCGGAGCGTCCCGCCGACCCGTCGCCACGACCGCCCCCGAACCGTCAGTGCAGTGAGAACAAGCATCGCACCGGCCACTGACAACAGGAGGCGGCACCCTGCGGGCACGGATGACGAACCCGGCGTACGTCCTCCCGGCACCACGTGGGGGGGTGAAAAGCAGACGGTGTGAAGGTAGTTGGGAATGAACGGTGCGGGTCCGGTGTCCGTATTCTCGGATCATGGCCGCACCCATCGCATATGCCGCGCGCACTGAGTACGCGCCCGCCGACTACGCCCTCATCGCCACCGACCTGGACGGAACGCTGCTCCGCGGCGACGACACGGTCTCGGACCGTTCGCTCGCCGCGCTCGCGCGGGTCTGCGCGGCCGGAGCCCGGCATCTGGTGGTGACCGGCAGGCCGGCGCCGAGGGTGCGACCGCTGCTGGAGCTCCTGGGCGGCGGGGGGCTCGCGGTGTGCGGGCAGGGCGCGCAGTTGTACGACGCCGGCGCGGACCGCCTGCTGTGGTCCGTCACGCTGGACCGGGAACTCGCGGAGACCGCGCTCGGCAAGATCGAGGCCGAGGTCGGACAGGTGCACGCGGCCGTCGACCAGGACGGGGTCGACGGGCTCACCCTGATCGAGCCCGGGTATCTCATGCCGCACCCCACGCTGCCGGCGGTGCGGATCGATCGCCGCGACGACCTGTGGTGCGCGCCGATCAGCAAGGTGCTGCTGCGCCATCCGACCCTGTCCGACGACGAGTTGGCGGCGGTGGCCCGCACGGTGGTCGGCTCGCTGGCGACCGTCACCATGTCGGGGCCGGGAACGGTCGAGCTCCAGCCGTGCGGCATCACCAAGGCGACGGGACTGGCGCTGGCGGTCCGGCACCTGGGCCTCGGCCCGGAACGGACCATTGCCTTCGGGGACATGCCCAACGACATCCCCATGTTCGACTGGGCGGCGCACGGCGTCGCCATGGCCAACGCCCACCCCGAGCTCAAGGCGGTGGCCGACGAGATCACCCTGTCGAACGAGGACGACGGCGTCGCCGTCGTCCTCGAACGGCTGCTGGCCGAGGCTCAGTACGGGCCGAAGACGTTGTCGATGGAGCCGTAGCGGTCGGCCGCGTAGTTGCAGGCGGCGGTGATGTTGGCGACCGGGTCGTAGGGGTCGTAGGCGGTGCCGGGCACGTGGTAGGCCGCGAAGGTCGGGTCGATGACCTGGAGCAGGCCCTTGGAGGGGGTGCCCTTGGCGGCGTTGGAGTCCCAGTTGTTGATGGCGTTCGGATTGCCGGACGACTCACGCATGATGTTGCGGTAGATGCCGTTGTACGAGCCCGGGATCCCCTGCTGCTCCATGATGTCGAGCGACTGGCGGATCCAGCCGTCCAGGTTGTTCGGGTACGTCTTGACCGAGTTGACGGCCGTGGGCGTGGCGGCGGACGCGGTGGTGGCGCCGACGAGCGGCAGGGCGAGCAGGGCGGCGCCGGTACCGGCGACGGCGAGCCTGCGGGCGATGCGGGCGGTGCGACTGTGCTGACCGTTTGCAGTCATGGGGACTGTCCTCTCCGGCGCCTGCGAGGTGAGCTGTCGGGTTCGGGCGGGGAGGTGCCCGGCCGCCTCTTGCGAGTGCGACTTCACCCCGAGCCGTTCCGGTGTGCCGTGCGGTACGGCCTCCGGTCCGGCGATCCACCTGGGTCCCCCGCTCCTGCCGTGCGGTGAGTGAGTCCGTCATGGGTGGCTCGGGCGGCGGCAGGATTCGGCGTTCCGCCCGACTGGCCGGGAACGTATGCGAGAGCACATGTCCGAAACAAGTGGCGATTTCACCTATCACAGGATTTGATCTTCGAATCGCCTGTTTGGCCCTCTTGATCCTTTGCGCTCGGCAACGGCCAACTCGGCCGTGTGCAAAGGCGGGTCGCGGGGTCCGTGTAAGGAAATCGTGAAGCTGCCCGAGTGAGCCAAGTCACGCGCATGCAGAAGAATGGCAAAGCGGGCAATAAGCCCAAATCCTAGTTAACTGGCGGTCCGTGGAATTCGCTTTTCCCGCGCGCGATGGAAGACCACTTCGGCGCTATCGGTGCAAATCACCCTATTCAAGGTCAAAGAATGCTCTGCCGTGCAGGCGGTCTCCGACCGTGTGCGGATCGTCGTGTCCCAGGCCAACTCCGGGCGGTGCTGCCGGATAGGCCAGTCCGAGCGGCTGCGGGCCGGCAGCGGATCGTCCTCGCGGACGGTGTACGTCTCCAGCGCGTCCTCGGTGAACTCCAGGCCGTCGGGGTACATGCGCGTGCCGCCGCAGCGCGGGTCGGCCTCCGGCCGCCGATCCCCCTTGGCCACGTCCCGCACGGCCAGCCGCTCCGGGCGCGGTTCGTCGAGCGTGGCCGGGTGGGCGACGCCGAGCGGCCCGTACTGCTCCGGTTCGTCGGAGGTGAGGGGCGGGGCCACGGCACGCGCGCGTACCGGCAGTTCGAGAGCGCTGCCGCAGGGGTCCACGGTGAAGCCAAATGACGAGTCCGGCTGGGGCCAGATCCAGGGCCGGTGCGCGCAGGAGAGGGCGAGGCGGATGCGGTGGCCGGGTGGGAAGGCGTACCCGATGCCGCTGAGTTCGAAGGTGACGTCCTCGGTGGCTCCTGGGGCCCCACGGCGTGACCCGGTCACGCCCCTCGCGCGCGGAGAGGTCCATCACAACGTCCGTCGGGACGCCCTCGCTGTCGCCGTGCCCGCGCACGTCGACGCGGACGGAGGCGTAGCCATGGCCGGTGTACCAGGGGTGGCGCTGATGTCCGCGGCGCGCGGTCCAGTCGGTCAGGCGGTACGGGAGGTACTCCAGGAGCGCGGGTACGGGCTCGCCGGTGATCGGGCGTCAGACGCGCGCGTACAACCGTGTTCCGTCGGGCAGCGGGATACGGAGGTCCTGATGAGTCGTCTCGCAGGGGAAGGACGTACGGATGCGCGTGAGTGTGACCCCAGGGATGGCTTCAGCGGACCGGGAGCGTCGTGCGGCGCAGCCGGGGTCCGGTGGGCGGCAGGGCCATCACGAGGGTGGGCAGGCCGCCGAGGACCACGCAGGTCGCGATCGAGACCAGCGGGAGCAGGGCGACCACGAGGCCCCTGGTCGGCGAGTCGTACGCCCCGACCGGCACCGCGAGCGCGACGGCGAGTGCCGGCCCCGTGGTGACCGGGCGGACGGCACGGCGTGTCGCCCGCGGCGGGAGCGCGCACTCCGTCGCGCGTTTGCGCCCGGCCAGGTGGCGGCTGCCGATGAAGTACTGGACCAGGCCGAACGTCATGCCGGTCGCGGGAGCCCAGAGGCCCCGGTGCCGGCCCTCGCGCCCGCCCGGCCGGTCCGTGACCAAAGAGCCCGTGGAGGCGCCGATGCCGATGGCCGTGCAGCTGAGGGGGAAGCCGGCGTGCGTGCGGCGGCGTCTGCCGCCCGTGGTGGCCGCGTAGGGCGTGAGGAGCCCGCTGCCCGCGCCGATCAGGCCCAGGCCAGCTCAGGTCGTCGCCGTGGCGGGCATGGCCATGGCGTGGGGCCCGCAGGCGATCGGGATGCCGGATCGGAGCACGGCGGGGTGGAAGCCGGGGACACGGCCGGCGGCGACGGAGACCGGACAGGCGAGGGTGCCGTGGGCGACCGAGACGGAAGCATCCGTTCCGGTGGAGATGTCCGTGCCGCCCTTCGTGGTGGACATGCCCGTGCCGCCGTTCGTGACCGTGCCGGCGGCGTGCGGGACGGGGACGGCCTGCACGCCGAGGAACGAGAAGCGCTCCCGGACCTCGAGGCGGGAGAGGGTGGGCAGGCGCCGGGGTCGGACGGGGAAGGCGCGGTCGTCGCCGGACGGCGGCATGCTCTCAGGTCCGGCGGCGACGGCGGTGCGGGGCTGGGGGCACCTCTTCCGGCTGAGTCGATAAATATCTGCTCATATCAACTGATCAAAAACATACCCGCCGTGATCCGATACCGCCTGAGGTGTAACGGTGGGCGGCCTCGGTGATCGAAACGTGACCGGATACGCTGACTTGAGTGAAGGCAGCGACCTATCGACATTCCGCGTAATCGCCAGTAGACACCAGCAGACAGGAGACCCCTCGTGACCGTCGTCGGGCCGTTCGGGCTGAGCGTGCGGGACCAGGCTCTGGAAGCCGATGTCCAGGCCGGATTGGCGGCTGTCGAGGAAGGGTTGCTCGAAGCCACCAAGAGCGAGGTCCCGTTCATCACGGAGGCCGCGCAGCATCTGGTGCGTGCCGGCGGAAAGCGGTTCCGGCCGCTGCTCGTGATGCTCGCCGCCCGGTTCGGTGACCCGTACGCGCCCGGAATCGTGCCCTCCGCCGTGGTGGTGGAGCTGACCCACCTCGCGACGCTCTACCACGACGACGTGATGGACGAGGCCGCGGTACGGCGCGGGGTGCCCAGCGCGAACGTCCGCTGGGGCAACTCCGTCGCCGTCCTCACCGGAGACTTCCTGTTCGCCCGCGCCTCGCACATCCTGGCCGACCTCGGGCCCGAGGCGGTACGGGTGCAGGCCGAGGCGTTCGAACGGCTGGTGACCGGTCAGATCCTGGAGACCGCGGGGCCGTCGGACGGCCGGGACCCGGTCGAGCACTACCTCGACGTGCTCGCCGGCAAGACGGGATCGCTCGTGGCGGTGTCGTGCCGGTTCGGCGCGATGATGTCCGGCGCCGACGAGTCGGTGGTGGACGTGCTCACCCAGTACGGGGAGCGGCTGGGCGTCGCCTTCCAGCTCGCGGACGACGTACTGGACATCGCCTCCGACTCGCACGAGTCCGGCAAGACACCGGGCACGGATCTCCGGGAGGGCATCCCGACGATGCCCGTGCTGCGCCTGCGGGAGCGGGCCGCCCGGCTGGGGCTCGCCGAGGACGTCGCGCTGTGCGAGCTGCTCGCCTCCGACCTCACCGACGACGCCCGGCACGCGGAGGCGCTGTCCGCGCTGCGTGCGCATCCGGCGCTGGAGCAGGCTCGGCGGGACACCGTCCGGTTCGCGGAGGAGGCGCGGGCGGCACTCGCCCCGCTGCCCGAGTGCGACGCGAAGGCGGCGCTGACGGAACTGTGCGACGCCGTGGTGCACCGAGCCGGGTAGTTCCGTTCCGGGGGGCTCGTGGTCCGAGCGGGGCAGGGTCCGACCGGGGCATGGTCTGGCTGTGGGCTGTGGGCTGTGGGCTGTGGGCTGTGGGCTGTGGGGCCGGTACCTGATGCTGGTGCGTGCCCTCTGGCCGGTCGCCGGGCCGGGCATCGAGGGCCGGCCGTCCGGCCTCGTCACCCCCGTAGTACTTGTGACCCCCCGTCGTACCCCTACGGGTCGGGGGAGATGCCGTCGTGTCGTGTCATACCGCAGCAGTACACGGAGTTGGCTCCCGGGTCTGACGCTTCATGCCGCCGGATTTGGTCATATGGAGAACACGGAACACACCACTCCTCACCGATCCGGGTGAGAATGGCGGCTCAGGTGGGACCCGTGCGAGGACGCGACGAGACAGCCGCCGCCTACGACGGAGGTAAGGCACACATGGCACCGTACGAATCCGACGACACCACGGCCGTGGCCGACGCGGACGAACAGCGCGCGGCACGGCGGCGCAAGGCCGCCCGGTACGTCGTCCCGGCGGCGGTCCTGGGGCTCGCGGCGGGCACCATCGGGCTCGTCCCCGCTCTCGCCGACTCCGGCAGCCCCGACCTGCCGAAGATCACCGCGCAGGAACTGCTGGAGAAGATGGCCGCGTCGGACGTGCAGCAGCTGTCCGGCACGGTGAAGATCAGCACCGATCTGGGACTGCCCGACCTGGGCGGCCTCGAGGGCGACCTGATGTCCGGCGCGAGCCCGTCCGGCGGCGAGGGCTCCTCGGCCGACCCGTCGGCCAAGCTGACCGAGCTGGCCTCCGGCACCCACACCCTGCGCGTCGCCGCCGACGGCCCCGACAGGCAGAAGCTGTCGCTGCTGGAGGACGCCGCCGAGTACAGCCTGATCCACAACGGCAAGGACGTCTGGGGTTACGACAGCGCGTCCAACGAGGTCTACCACGGCACCGTGACCGAGGGCACCGAGCAGCGCGAGGAGAAGGTCCCGGCCACCCCGCAGGACCTGACCGACGAGGCGCTCAAGGCGGTCGACGACACCACGTCCGTGACCGTCGACGGCACCGCGCAGGTGGCCGGCCGTGACGCCTACAAGCTGGTCATCGAGCCGAAGCAGTCCGGTTCCACGGTGGGCGCGATCAGCGTGGCGGTGGACGCCGAGACGGGGACGCCGCTGAAGTTCACGCTGACTCCGGCGAGCGGCGGCGCCGCCGTGGTGGACGCGGGCTTCACGCAGGTCAGCTTCGGCAAGCCCGCCGCGTCGACCTTCGACTTCACCCCGCCCAAGGGCGCGAAGGTGACCGAGGAGGGCAGCGTGGAGGCGCCGGAGCACTCGCAGCACCCCGAGGAGGAGGAGCTCGCCGAGGGCCTCGAAGGGCTGAACGTCATAGGCGAGGGCTGGACCTCCGTCGCGGTCCTCGACTCGGGTGCCGAGGGCGCGGCCTCCGGCGCAGGACGCGGTGACATGGGCGAGCTGGGTGCCGCGGGCGGCTTCCTGGGCTCGCTGGGCGACGAGGTGAAGGGCAAGTTCGGCTCGGGCACGGTCTTCGAGACCCGCCTGGTGAACGCGCTGATCACGGACGACGGCAAGGTCTACGTCGGCGCGGTCACCAAGGAGGCGCTGGTGAAGGCGGCCGACTCCGGGAAGTGAGCCGGGTGAGTGCCAGGTCCGGGAAGTGAGCTGTATGAATGCCCGGCAAGGGAAGTGAGCCGGGTGAACGCCCGGCCAGGGAAGTGAGCCGGATCGGCACCGAACTCCGGGACGAGAGCCCGGAGTTCGGTGCCGGGGCATGGGTTCGGTACGCGGGTACGCGTACGAGGCATCGGGGACGCATGGCCGACACGTCCGTCATGGGACCGCGGCAGGT
The DNA here is from genome assembly GCF_043204795.1 of Streptomyces sp. NPDC047706. NCBI lineage: Bacteria > Bacillati > Actinomycetota > Actinomycetes > Kitasatosporales > Streptomycetaceae > Streptomyces > Streptomyces sp. NPDC047706. Next base: position 103,936 of record NZ_JBIDCW010000026.1, read on the forward strand.
CTGCGCGCACGCGGCGGTGATGACCCCAAGGACGGCTGATCGTCCAGGGTGCGGTGACGGACCTGGCGGCGGGTACGCGGGGCCGGCTGGTGGCGACCACGCCGGACACCGGTGACGCGGCCCGGGTGCTGAAGGAGCGCGGGGTGGGCGATGTGTCGGCCACCGAGGACCGGGTGACGGGCGAACCGCCGGAGGGGGAACTCGCGGAGTTGAACGCCGCGTTGGTCGAGGCAGGGGTGCGGGACCGCGGCTTCGGGGTGCAGGGGCTCCCTGGAGGACGCGTTCGTGGCGCTGACGCGGGAGGGCTTCGATGCCGCGGGCTGAGGTCGCGGTGTCCCGCCTCGGTCCGCTGTGGACCTTCGGTGTGCTGCGCAGCGAACTCGTCATCACGTTCCGGCGCCGGCGTACCCTCGCGCTGCTCGCCGACCTGATGCGCGAGCCGGTCTACTGGGACGACCTGATACGCAACCTCGGTCTGCGGGCCCTGTACGCGGTCGTGTTCGGCTCGGCGGCATGGGCGCGGTTCACGGCGAGGGACATCACCGCGTAGCGACAGGTGCTACGCGGCCTCGTACGGGAGCCGGGCGAGCGGCGCCTCCTGCGCGAAGAACGTCTTGGCGCGGGTGAGTGCCTCGGTGTCCTTCAGTACGTCACCGGGCTTGCTGCCGTTGCCGAGCAGGACCCCGCCGAAGCGCATCCCCATGTAGGCGGCCGAGTTGCTGAGGGTGCCGATGAGCGGGTCGGCGACCTCGGCCTCCTCGTGCGCGAGCGCGGTGACGCCCCAGAGCGTGCGGTCGGCCAGCGTCGCCTTGAAGTCGAGGCCGGGCGTGCGCAGCCAGCCCGACCAGTAGTCGAGGTAGCGCTTGACGTGTGCGGACACCGAGTACCAGTAGAGCGGGGAGGCGATCACGATGTCCGTCGCGGCGAGCGTGGCGTCGAGCAGCAGCGCGACCTCGCCTTCGGTGGGGCGGACGTGGTCGCTGTCGTGCCGGAGGTCCTCGAAGTCGGGCAGCGGGTGCGCGGCGAGGTCGATCCACTGCTGTCGCACGTCGGCGGGCAGCTGATCGGCGGCCGCGCGGGCCAGCAGTTCGGTGTTGCCGTCGCTGCGGCTGCTGCCCAGTACGAAGAGGAAGCGTCGGGTCATGGTGTCCCCCAAGGGGTTCCGAGATGTTCGGCGTACGACGGTTAAACGCTTGTGCAGTATATGCACACGCATGCAGATGGTCCAGTGCCGAAGGAGCCGCCGCCGACGAAGACCGGCGCGGCCGAATCCAAGGGGTGGACGTCCGTCAGCGTGTCCGTCAGCGAACCGCCGCTGTCAGCCGGACCAGAGCCTCGGTCCCGCGGGGCGGGCGTCCGCTCAGGTCGCCGAGCCGCCACGCCGGAACCCACGGCACCCGGTACACGTCGATGACCGACTCGATGAGCCTGATCCGCTGGGCGAGAGGTCGTGGCAGCCGGCCCGGCGCGTCGGCGACCAGGACGACGGCGTCCAGGTCGAGCCCGACCGGAGCCTCCCCGCGACGGAAGAGCTCCAGGGCGTGGAGGGCGCAGGCCAGTCCGGTCGCGTGCGTGCGGGCGACGAGCAGTACCGACTGCGGATCGTCGGAGCCGGGCCAGGCGCGTTCGCAGTCCTGACCGCCGTACACCGTGGCCAGTGTCGAGACTCCCGCCCCGCCGTGCGTGCCGACCCAGGAGAAGCGCCGGACCGTGCGGGAGGAGACGGGAGAGGGGTCCGGCACCGGCGCCGTGGCCACCGGGCCGCGGATCCAGATCTCCGGTCCCTGTCGCGCACCCGTCCGCATGCCCGCTCCTCTCCGTCGTCGGCCGGCGATCGCCGTCCATCGATCTTCGCTCGACGCCGGAGAGCTCCGTGACGGGGGCGCCCGGTCTTGGGACGATGCTGTGACGCCCCGGTGACGCGTGTATCGGGCGAAAGCGGTGAGACTCGACGGTAGGGTCCGCCGAGGCGTGGACCCCGGCGAGTGAGGAAACCGATGTCTCGACCAGGCCGCGAGAAGAAGCGGGACCAGCAGTACGGGAACGGGGGAGCGGTGATCGACGTCCGCGTGCCCGGCGCCGGACCGGGCGCCGCCGGCACCGCCGGCGCCTCGATCGGCGGCGTCCCGGTCTTCCCGGCGGCCGGCGAGGAGCTCCAGCAGACGGTCCTGAACCACCTCCACCGCATCGCCCTCGCCACCGGCCGACCCGTCCTCGCCACGGTCCACGACGAACGGATCGGCTACGTCGTACCGCTCGAGGTTCACCCGGACGGGTCCAGTTGCTTCACGGCGGAGCCGGTGCCGACGGGCGGCGCGGGGGAAGCCGTATCGGTGCCGACGGGTGGTGCGGGTGAAGCCGTATCGGTGGCGACGGGTGGTGCGGGGGAAGCCGTATCGGTGCCTTCGGGGTCGGTGGCGGAAGCCGCATCCACACCGCCGCGCCCCGCGCCGGTGGGTCAGGCTCAGCGCGACGCGCCCCGTGCGACGGGCCCGGTGCAGGAAGCCGTACCTCCGCCGCCGCGGCCCGCGCCGCCGCCCTCACCCCAGGTGGCTGCCCCGGCTTCGCCCGACCGGCCGCCGGCCCCCGCCCCCGCCCCCGCGTCGCCTCACCCGCCCCAGGCGGCCGCACCGGCCCGGCCCGCCCCGGACCAGGCGCCCGCAGAGCCCTCGGCCGGGCCTCCGCAGGACAGCGCCACACACGTGCTGCGTACACCGCAGGCCTCCGCGGCCGGGCCCGCCTCCGCGCCGACCTTCCGGCTGCGGGCGATCCAGGAGCCGCAGCCGTTGGGCGAGTTCGGGCCGCCCCCCGTCATGGACGCGAGGCCGCATCCGGAACCGCTCGCTGCGGCGGACCTGGATCCGGACCCCAGGCCCACCCCGCCCCGCGGCTTCGACGCGGTCGCCGAAGCCATCCTCGGACCGGAGGACGAGGTTTCGAGCCCCACCTCCTCCCTGCTCGCCGGACCCATTGCCCGTATCGGCGACGCCGTGAAGGCGGGGCGTATAGAGACGGCGGCGGCTCTCGCGGAGCAGGCCGTGGGCGAGGCGTCGGCGGGCCTGCCGCCCGGCCATCCCGAACTGCTGCACCTGCTGGAGCTCACCGCGTACGTCGCCTACCTGGCGGCCGACCCGGTCCGTGCCTTCCGGCTCTCCCTGGACGTGGCCCGTAGTTACCGTCGCACGCACGACGCGGAGGGCGCCTACGGGAACGTGTACAGCGCGGCCACGGCCTGGCGAGCCGTGCGCGATCCCGAGCTCGGCCTGGAGCTGGGGAACGAACTGCTCGGCCTGTGGACCGAGTTGGCCGCCGAAGCCGGCCCGGCCGCCGACGACGTGGAGGAACTCGAATCGGTCCGCGCCCGCATGGTCCGCCTCGCCGCGCGGGCGGGCCGGGCGTCCGGCGGCTGAGCGGCACCCGCCGCGACACGCAGCCGTTGGACCAGGGCGCTGTTGTCCTCGATCTCGTACCGTCCCGTGGAGCTGCCCGGCGGAGCAGGCCCTACCCGGCCTCGGCGGCCTGTGTCTCCCGTGCGTCGTACGCCGCCCGCGCCGCCGCGATCTCCCGCTGGTGCTCCTCCGTCCACGTCACCAGGGACCGGATCGTGGCGTGCAGGGTGCCGCCCAGGGGTGTGAGCTCGTACTCGACGCGGGGCGGTACGACGGGGTGGACCGTGCGCGTGACCAGGCCGTCCCGCTCCAGCTGGCGCAGCGTCACCGTCAGCATGCGCTGGCTGACGCCGTCGATCTCGCGGCGCAGTTCGGTGAAGCGGAGCCTGCGGTTCTCCAGCAGGGCGATGACGAGCAGCGACCACTTGTCGGCGACCCGGTCCAGGATCTGCCGCACCTCGCAGCCCTCGCGGGTGTCCCACTGGAAGGGGTCCGCGTCGCCGTAGTCCACGGTGCTCTCGCAGTTACTCGGTGACTTAGAAGTGCCTACTTCCATGTCTGTCGAGTCTGCCGCAGGCTGGCCGTGGTTACAAGAGGGAACCGACCCTCACTCCGGTAACCGACCCCTGTCTATCTCCTGGAGTGTTGCCATGGGCACCCGCGCCTGGGCTCTGTTGCTCGTGCTGTGCGGAACGATCTTTCTGGAGGGCATCGACGTCGCGATGATGGCCGTCGCGATCCCGACGATCAGGGCCGACCTCGCGCTGTCGACGGGCACCGCGGCCTGGGTGATGAGCGCGTACGTCCTCGGATACGCCGGCTTCACCCTGCTCGGCGGACGGGCCGCGGACCTGCTCGGCCGCCGCCGGATGTTCCTGATCTGGCTGACCGTCTTCCTGCTCTTCTCCGGGCTCGGCGGATTCGCCACCGACGGGTGGATGCTCGTCCTGGCGCGGTTCGTCACCGGCGTCGCGGCCGCGTTCATGACCCCGGCCGCGCTGTCCCTGATCACCACCTCCTACGAGGAAGGCCCGCAGCGCAACAGGGCCCTGCTGGTGTTCGCGGGCACCGCGGCCGGCGGCTTCTCCCTGGGCCTGGTCATCGGCGGGCTGCTCACCGCGATCGGCTGGCGGTGGGTGTTCTTCGCCCCGGTGCTGCTGGCGGGCGCGCTGCTGGTCGCGGCCGTCCGCCTCGTGCCCGCGTCGGCCGCGGTGCGCCGCGAGGGACGCGGCTTCGACCTGCCCGGCGCGGTCACCGCCGCCGGCGCCATGCTGCTGGCCGCCTACACCGTCGTACGGCTGGAACACGGACTGCGCGACTGGCCGCTCACCGCCGTGGCGGCGCTCGCCGCGTCCGCGCTGGCGGTCACCTTCGTCGCCGTCGAACGGCGGTCCCCTGCGCCACTGGTCCGGCTCGGCATCCTGCGCAAGGGCTCCGTCGTCCGCGCGGATCTCGGGGCGCTGCTCTTCGTCGGCGCCTTCTTCGGATTCCAGTTCGTGGTGACGCTGTACCTGCAGGAACTGCGCGGCTGGTCGTCCCTGCAGACCGCGATCGCGCTGGTCGCCATGGGCTGCGACGCGGTCCTCGCCCCGACGCTCACCCCGAAGCTGGTCGCCCGCTTCGGCAACGCCCGCGTGATCCTCGGCGGCTTCGTGCTGGCGGTCGTCGCGTACGGGCTGTTCCTGCCGGTCGGGATGGACTGGTCGTACGCCGCCATGTTCCCGACGCTGATCATCGCGGGCACCGCGTTCGCGCTGGCGTACGGGCCGTTGACCATCGCGGCGACGGACGGCGTCGCGGAGGAAGAGCAGGGCCTGGCGAGCGGGCTGCTGAACACCGCGACGCAGTTCGGCTCGGCGATCGGGATCTCGGCGGTGACCGCCGTCTACGGCTTGGCCTCGACGACCGCCTCGGGGCCGGAGGCCACGCTCTCCGCCTTCCGCGCGGCGCTGACGGTGCCGGTCGCGATGGTGGTGGCAGGCATGATCCTCTCGGCCTTCAGCGCGCGGGCCGCCCGGCGCGCGGCGCGCAGCGCGTCCCAGGTGAGCAGCGTCAGCGCCAGCCAGACCAGTGCGAACCCGGCCCAGCGCTCGGGCGGCATGGCCTCACGGAAGTAGAGGACGCCGAGCGCGAACTGGAACACCGGGGCCAGGTACTGCAGCAGCCCCAGCGTCGACAGGGGCACGCGGATCGCGGCCGCGCCGAAGCAGACCAGCGGAAGCGCGGTCACGAGTCCGGTCGCGGCGAGCAGCGCCGCGTGCCCGGCGCCCTCGGTGTGGAAGGTCGACTCGCCGTGCGCGTTCAGCCACACCAGATAGCCGAGCGCGGGCAGGAACTGGACGGCGGTCTCCGCGGTCAGCGACTCCAGCCCGCTGAGGTTCACCTTCTTCTTCACGAGGCCGTAGGTGGCGAAGGAGAGCGCGAGGACGAGCGAGACCCACGGCGGGCCGCCGTGGCCGACGGCGAGGACGAGCACGGCCGCGAAGCCGACCCCGACCGCCGCCCACTGCACGGGCCGCAGCCGCTCCTTCAGCAGCAGCACGCCCATCGCGATGGTGACCAGCGGGTTGATGAAGTAGCCGAGGGAGGCCTCGACGACCTGGCCGTTGTTCACGGCCCAGATGTAGACACCCCAGTTGACGGTGATGACGGCCGCGGCGACGGTGATGAGCCCGAGGCGCCGCGGCTGCCGCAGCAGTTCCCCGGCCCAGCCCCAGCGACGCACGAAGAACAGCGCGACCGCGACGACGGCGAGTGACCAGACCATCCGGTGGGCGAGGATCTCCACCGAGCCGGCGGGCTTCAGCAGCGGCCAGAACAGGGGGACGAGGCCCCACATCCCGTAGGCCGCGAAGCCGTTCAGCAGGCCTATGCGGCTCTCGCCCCTCGACTTTCCGGACACCGGCTCCTCCTTCGCGCTTCCAGCCCACCGCACGAAGGTAGCGCCCGACACGCCCGCCTGTCATGGCCGTATCGCCATACGGTCATGACGGCAGAGGCCGGTGGTGCGAGGTCAGTCCTTGAGCGCGGCGGTGATCGCCTCGGAGAGCGGTGTGGCCGGGCGCCCGGCCAGGCGGGAGAGGTCGCCGGTGCACACCGCCAGCTCGCCCTTCGCGATGGACTCGTCCACCCCGGCCAGGATCGCGGCGAACGGTTCGGGCAGGCCGGCGCCGGTCAGAATGCCCTGATAGGTCTCGAACGGCACCGGGTTGTACGCGATCTCCCTGCCGGTCTGCCGGCTCAGCTCGGCCGCGTACTCCGCGAAGCTCCACGCCTCGTCGCCGCTCAGCTCGTACGTCCTGTTCTCGTGCCCCGCGCCGGTCAGCACCGCCACGGCGGCGGCCGCGAAGTCCGCGCGAGAGGCGGAGGCGACCCGGCCCTCGCCGGCGGCCGCGACGACCGCGCCGTGCTCCAGCACGGGGGCGAGGTTCTCGGTGTAGTTCTCGTGGTACCAGCCGTTGCGCAGCAGCACGTACGGCAGACCCGATGCCAGCACGGCAGCCTCCGTGGCGCGGTGGTCGTCGGCGAGCGCGGCCGTCAGGCTGCCGGGCGCGCTCGTGTACGCGAGCAGTGCCACTCCTGCCGCCTTCGCGGCATCGATCACGACCTTGTGCTGGGCCACGCGGTCCTCGTCGAACTCGTTGCCGGAGATGAGCAGCACCTTGTCGCCGGCGGAGAACAGGGTGCCGAACGTCGCGGGCGCGTTGTAGTCGGCGAGCGCGATCCGCACTCCGCGTTCCGCGAGGCCGCGGGCCTTCTCCGCGTCCCGGGCGACGGCGGTGATCTGGTCGGCCGGGACCTTCTGCAGCAGTTGCTCGACGACATGGCGGCCGAGGTGTCCGGTGGCTCCGGTGACGACGATGCCCATGGTGGGTTTCCTCCGTACGAGTGGGTGTGGCGGGGTTGCCACTCACCCTAGGAGGGGCACTAACTCATGGAAAGTACCCACTTTGAAGTAAGGTACATGCATGGCAGAGAGTGCGAAGGGGTCGGCAGGCAGGCCCGACGGCGAGGCGATGTGCCCGTACCGGCTGGTTCTGGAGCACATCACCAGCCGCTGGGGCGTACTGGTGCTGATCCGGCTCATGGAACGCCCGCACCGGTTCAGCGAGCTGCGCCGGGCCATCGGCGAGGTCCGGCAGGTGAGCGAGAAGATGCTCACCCAGACGCTGCAGACCCTGGAGCGGGACGGGTTCGTCCACCGCGACGCGCAACCCGTGATCCCGCCCCGCGTCGACTACTCCCTCACCGAACTCGGCCGTGAGGCCGCGGAGCAGGTGCGGGAGCTGGCGCTGTGGACCGAGCGGCGGATGGGTGAGGTGGAGCAGGCGCGCACGGCATACGACAAGGCCCGGGCCTGAGCCCGGGCCTGTGCTCCGCCTGTCGTGGGGTTCAGCCGACGACGGTCCAGGTGTCGCCGCCGGCGAGGAGTGCGGCGAGGTCGCCCTTGCCGTTCTGCTCGACGGCGGCGTCGAGCTGTCCGGTCATCCGGGTGTCGTAGACGGGGCGGTGCACGGCGCGGAAGACGC